>NZ_JAMPKJ010000033.1 GCF_039962115.1 Funiculus sociatus GB2-C1
GAACAACGCCGAAATCAAAATTCTTCTCCTGTAGATTGGCGATTTACGACCGAAGATGCCCGGATTAAATTGAAGCGGTTATATCCGTCAATTCCTTGTTGACAGACCACTAGTCCGTTTATAGTGTCATGGCCAATAGTGCCATTGAGGGAGTCATTACCATTCGTACCGTTGATTAAAGCCATATTCTTGTATCCTCTAGTTGCTTAGGTTGAGTGATGTTGCTTAGGCGAAAAGGACGATATCCGCGTTGGTCATAGCCAGTCCAGTAGAAAGGGTGGCAAATTGCACTTGTGCAGTTCCACCAATACCGTCTTTGTCAAAGAACAAACCGCCAGTTGTGCTGTTGTAAATGAAGCGATCGCCTGCGTCCCCAGCACTAGCACCGATGCGGAATTGATCTGCGGTGATTGCCGCCCCAACTGTTAACCCTGCGTTGGCAAACATTGAGCCAGAACGAGTAGCAATGCCAATCGTGTCGTCTGCTACTGAAAAATCCGTAATCCGATCTACAGCGCTTGACTTGCCATAGAAGTAAAACTTATCGGCACCAATGCTGCCTGTAAGTACGTCGCTGCCACCACCGCCAACCAAGGTGTCGTTTCCATCACCACTTGTCAGGATGTCATTACCCGCTTTTCCTTTGAGAGTGTCATGGCTGTAACTCCCCTCTATTCTGTTGTCCAGTTCGTTACCTATGCCATACATGAAATCGGCACTACTCAAGGCATAAAGACGAAGGTTTTCCACGTTGGCACCTAGCGTCCAAGAGGCACTAGAAAAAACCAAGTCCGTACCACCATTTACGGCTTCTATCACGGTATCGTTGGCATCGGTATCGCTATAGATGAGATAAGTATCGTTACCATTTCCACCGATGAGGATATCGTTACCGCCTTGTCCCTCAAACCAGTCATCCCCATCACCACCATTCAAAGTGTTGCTGGCTTCATTGCCGTACATGCCATTATTGAGAGCGTTACCCGTGCCATTTATTGCCGCATCACCTGTCAGATTAAGTGTTTCTATATTGGCAGCCAGCGTATGACTGACGGAACTTTCAACGGTGTCTGTGCCACCGTCGGCAGCTTCGATAATTGTGTCGTTGGTATCGCTGATGAAATATATATCGTTGTCAGCGCCACCATCAAGGATATCGCTGCCGCCGCCTCCCACAAGTCTGTCATCCCCAGCGCCACCAATTAGCGTGTTGTTGGCATTGTTGCCGGTAAGTCCGTTGCCAAAATTATTACCTGTGCCATTTATCGCCGCATTCCCTGTAAGAACTAGCCTTTCCAGGCCCCCACCCAGTGTCCAAGTAATGCTCGATTCAACCGTATCGGTATCATATTGATTAGAAGGATTTCTAAACTCCTCAATAATCTGGTCGCCTATGTTGTCAACAATATAGGTATCGCTACCCGCGCCACCCTCCATTCGATCAGCACCCGCACCCCCATCGAGAAGGTCATCGCCAAAGCCACCAAATAGAGAATTGCTGGCAGAATTTCCGTATATTAGGTTGTTTAGATCGTTACCTGTACCATTAATTGCACTATTACCAGTAAGAACCAGCTTCTCTAGATTGTTACCTAGTACCCAAGTAATGCTCGATTCTACGGTGTCGAAGCTATCACTATCATTAGCGCCTTTTTCATCAATCACGTCGCCTACGTTGTCAACAATGTAGGTATCGCCACCCGCGCCACCCTCCATGCGATCGCTACCTGTTCCGCCATTGAGGATGTCATCACCCAACCCGCCAAAGAGAAAGTCATCACCTGCTAGTCCGTTTATGATGTCATCGCCATTAGTTCCGTTTAAGGCGGGGTCATTACCGTTAGTTCCGTTGATGGTAGCCATACTCTGTGTGTTTGTATCGAATGTATCCATATTTAAGTATTTCGAGCAGCGATCGCACTTCGCCCACTTAGCTCACCCATTCGGGTGATATTAGATACATATATCTACCACTACAGTGTTTTTATTCTCTAAAATATTAAAAATACTTTTCTTTATGTCCCTAATACGATATAGAGACGCGATCTATCGCGTCTCTCGGTTCTCTGTTAGGACCAAGCGGAGAAATCTTGTGCAAACTGTGAAAGGGATAATAGTTTAATTCGTTCGTTGTGGCGCACAGCCTCTCGCTGTTGCGGCGTATTATAACCCCAGTCTGCTAAATACAGCCCGATATCATTAAGGTCTGGTTGCTGTTGTACGACTTGCAAAGTTTTTAAGCGGTCTTCCACAAACCAAAGGCTAATCATGCGATCGCTAATTAGTTCCCGTAGAATTTCGTACTTGGGACGGCGATTTTCTTTACCAAGAATAAACTGCTCTGGTAGATCAATGCCTTGTTGTTGCAACAGTTGGCGAACAAAGCGCCCTTCTTTGGTGGTCACAATGTAGATTTGGACGGGAGTGCCTTGAAGCGAATTTAATTTCTCCACCACACCAGGATAGAAGCGATGCAAAGCTAGCCAAGATTCTAAATCCGCAACAATCCACTCATCCCGGATATTATCAAGCTTCATGGCGATGTTAGCGGCATCTAAATTATCTTCTGCCAGGATTGTTCTGGCAACGGTTGACCAGTCCTGCAACATCTTCTCTTCTGGTATGCCCAATATTAGCGCCCGGATCGCCACTGGCATTTCCCAGCCGACCTCTATCACAGGTCGCCGCAGGTAAAAATTTTCCGCCAAATTCTCTGGAGGCGTTGCATTCTCAGGTGTCCAGATTTGACAGTAGGTGCGCCAAGCTGTCTGAAAATACTCAAGCAACCCGTCGCAAAGCACACCGTCAAAGTCTAAAGCCAGAATAGTTGGAGCGATCACAGACATTGTTCGCCTAGCCAAAATCAACCGTAAGATTTTGGCACACATTGCCCCCGCAAAAAAGAGAGAGACGCGATTAGTCGCGTCTCTCTCTTTTTTTTTAGCTTTAACTGGGGTGCAAGGATTCGAACCTCGGAATGTCTGGACCAAAACCAGATGCCTTACCACTTGGCGACACCCCATTGATTTCACCTCATATATATTAGCAGTTCCTACCAGGGAATTGTCAACAACTTTTTCAAAATTTTTCTAAAAATGTCCCTCGTGAAAGCTGAATAGGTTGAAGAGCAACGGTTGTGCCGTTTGTTTTGAGCGCTCTTGGGGCGTTGCGCTTGAGGGAAACGTTAGCCGACGCTCTCCGGCCATTTGTAGGATTTCGCTGAGTCGCGCCGAACTAACCGACAAAAGAAAAAGGCAAAAGTCTTTCTCTTTTGCCTTTTTCTTAGAGAACTGCATGACCTTCTCTATGCTGGGTAAATTCGCAGCCTCCGGTTAGGTTCTTCCCCAAAACTGTCAGATTTGAGGCGGTAGTGTTCCACCAGTTCGTGTTGCATTTTCCGCACTTTGGCAGAACGCGGTAAAAGTTCCACTGGCTGTCCCTTCGGGATGACAATTTGCTCAACTGCAAGTCTGGCTTCTTCCAGAGCCTCAATCTCGTCCTCGTTACCCGTAGTAGTAAATAAACTGAGTTCGGCAACGTCGGGATTGCTGGGGTCATCCATATCTAGCAGACGCCGCAAGGCGCGGGTAATCTGAGATACAGTGTTTGCCTTAATTGCGTGGATGGGAACATGACGAGCTTTAGCAATATGCCGTAATTTGGAATGGTTCTTTACGTGCGATCGCAATGCCAAAACTGCATCCGCACTATCCATATCCTTCGTCAACACCACAGGCAAATTCAGTACCCGAATCACTTGGTCTAGTTGTTGGCTGCTGATGCCATAAGGATAAACCTGCAACGGCAAATCTTCCCCATTCGGCCCGGCAAAGGAACCATCTGAGAGCAATTCTGACTGATGCCAAGATTGATCTAGCATCTGCTCAAAGTCATTGCTCAGCGATCTTGGCGCTAGTTCTGAAAGATCCGCTGCGTTGGTAACGTCCCGTATCCCAGATGAGCTTCCAAAAGGTAGAGTACGCGGCGAGTTTAGTGCCGTACTCGTTACCCGCAAATCCTGACCCCGCAGCGATCTAGGTTGACTGGGTAATGGCATCATCTGCCCAGAAGTGCGCCAGCCAGCCGGTCGTCCCGGAGTATCCAAGGAAGCAGCATATCCGCCTCCGGTACTAGGCGATCGCATTGGTGTCGGTGCTTGGGGTAACTCACGGGTAATTGTCACTTCCCCAGCGTCAGTGATTGTTCTAACTTGCGGATTTGGCTGTCGCCCCCGCAACAAGTTATCAACCATATCCGCTACCTGCTCGTGTACTACCCAACGCTGCCTTTCCAGCATCTCCACGGCAATTTCAAAGGTCGGCGGGGCTTTGCGCTCCAGAACAGTCTTCTGGCTGCCCCGCCGCCTAGCTTCTTCATCTCCCAGGGTTACCGCCTGAATGCCCCCAACTAAATCGGATAGGGTGGGGTTTTTGATCAGGTTCTCAATCCGGTTTCCGTGTGCCGTACCCACCAACTGAACACCCCGCTCAGCGATAGTACGAGCAGCCATTGCTTCGAGTTCCGTACCAATTTCATCAATGACGATCACTTCTGGCATATGGTTTTCCACTGCCTCAATCATCACTTGGTGCTGGAGTTCTGGACGGGCGACTTGCATCCGACGGGCGCGACCAATCGCTGGATGGGGAACGTCACCATCGCCCGCGATTTCGTTAGAGGTGTCGATGATTACAACTCGTTTTTGTAACTCATCGGCTAAAACTCTGGCAATTTCCCGCAGTGCGGTCGTTTTGCCAACACCTGGACGACCGAGCATCAGAATTGACTGACCTGTTTCTACTAAGTCGCGAATCATGCCAATGGTGCCAAAGACGGCTCGACCCACCCTCAAGGTAAGACCAATTATTTCGCCACTACGGTTGCGGATGGCGCTAATTCGATGCAGGGTACGTTCTAGTCCTGCCCGGTTATCACCGCCGAAATGTCCTACCCGTTCTATACAATAATTTAGCTGTTCCCTGGAAACTGGGATTTGGGAAAGGTACTCTGCCTGCGTAGCAAACCGAGCTTCCGGTAATCGCCCCAAATCCATGACAACCTCAACTAACCTATCCTTGTCAGGATGCTGTTCTAAAGGTTGCCGAATCTCACTTGGTAATACGTCCAATAATTTCTGGAGATCGTCTGTAATCTGCATTCTTCCTAAAGTGACTTTTTTATCCACAACTGGCGATAGAGATAACAGTTGTTAGCCCTTAGTCCTTAGCAACAAACTAATGACTAATGACTCTTAACTTGAGAAACCAGCGATTCAGCGAGACTAACTGCGTGCCAAAGTAAATCTGGATTTTCTTCCAGTCGTCTCGGCATAAATGTCTGACTTGATGCCGATGCCTTCCCCGATACGTCTTTCATATTCATTTTTTCCAATTCGTCTAGAACGGGTGACAACAAAACGCGGGCGTAGCTACCGTATGCAATGCCTGCAATATAGGAGGGTTCAGGATTCAGGACTGAGGAATGATGGAGAGATTTTCGAGTTTGTGGTGCCTTGTTTTTCGGCGATAATTGGCTTTCCACGGCTATGTCTGATAAACTTGCCTCTACCAAGCTTTCAGGTAAATCCACAATTTCTTTTGGCTCCTGACGGTTGTTGAGCAGTCCCATTGTCCTGAGTTTTGCAACAGTGTAGCTGTTCGTGCCTCCTGCTAACTGCACATATCCTCGTAATCCCGCAGATAGAACTTTTTGCCCTAACTTCACAGCAGCTCTAGTTGTGCCATCACCGATATCGCCACTCATCGGTCGCCCGTCGGTTTGCCAGATGAGAGGAATTGGCAGGGGTGCTATCAGGTCGTAAAGAGTCCAGAGGTAATCAATTATACCGTCCCCGTCTGGGCAACTAATTGCTATGAGCTTGAGTTTATTCAACCAAGGCGCGATCGCGCTCCATAAACGTTTAAAATCATCTACTCTACCGATTTGCGTATGAATTTCTAAGGCATCAACGCCACTTGGCAAGACTGACGAAGCGATCGCTTCCGGTGCTGTGACATAAGAACGAGTATAAATTATTTTACTTGGGCATACGGGAATACACCGCCCGCAGCCATAACAACGTTGGTCTATAACTCCAGACAAAGCGATCGCATCTGCTGGACAAATACTTTCACAAGGTCGCGGGCATTCGGTCGGACACTCAGTTGAGTTAAATTCCGCCTTCCGAAAGTGAGGATCTTCCCCATCATTCAAACTGACCATCAGCCACGGTAAGTTCTCTGCACAGTAGCCTCGCACACGCGCTGCACTAGCTAGGTCAGCAGCCGCCTTCAAACCTTCTTGTGCCGCAGCAATTACCGCCGGGTCAGCGGCAACGTCGATACAGTCAGCCCCAGCTAAAGTATAAGCCAATGTCAGATTCCGGACGGCAGGGAGGTCTTGGAAACTAGCTCCGCAAATGAGCTTAAACCAGCGACCCTCTCTTAGGGAGCGTAAGGGATAGAAATAATCAGTCACCCTTATATGCTAAAGCCTTCCTGAATAAATGGGGAGGTGTAAATAGTAAAAAATAGGGGCGGTTGTACTACCCCCCTGCGATGTAAAACGTAAAAAAATGGCGCTTGCCTTTAGCCGGTAATTGCCTTTAGCAACACTTCAGTTAGCGTCATGTTGTCCATCTCATCCAGAGTTAAGGTATCGCAGATGTCAAACTTTGCCCCGATGCCTTGTAATTGTTCATCCAAACCTTTGTAAAATCGCGTTGCGCCTCTGTCTGAACCCACCTGAATGAAGGAAATCGCTAGTTCCTCATCCCGCTGTATTTTCTGAGTGGCGTTAATTATCACTTCCACTACCGCCATCCGATTATTCGGTTCGCCGTCGGACACCACTAAAATGGTTTCGCCTTCTGGTTTTCCCTGACCCGCAGCTTTACGCTGAAAGTAGTTGTTGATTGCGTGCTGCAAGGCAGCGACCAAGTTAGTTCCACCACTAGGACTATTTTCTCGGAAGATTTCGGCGACTTTAGTTGAAGTTACGTTGTCGTACCGTTGAAATCGGTCTGAAAATAGATAAACAGTAATCCCATCTGGGTCAAACTGTTCGCATTTACTTGCCAACCCTAAAGTAGACTCCTGCGCCATTTCCCAGCGACTTTTACCTCCGGGTTGATCGCGAGATGACATACTACCGCTTTTGTCAAGCATTAAGGTGTAGTCGCGATTTTTCAAGACACCAAGTGTCATAAAATTAGTTCCTACTCACTTAGTCAGCGATCGCGTTTAGCAGCACTTCCGCCAGAGTCATGTCCGCCATATCATCAATAGTTATCGCATCGCAGATATCAAACTTCGCCCCCGCACCTTGCAATTCATCATCCAACGCTTTGAGAAACCGCGTAGCCGTTGCATCCGAACCCACTTGAATCATAGAAATTGCTAGTTCTTCATCCCTCTCCATCTGGCGCGATGCCTCAATAATCGCCCGCATTACCCCTTTCCGGTCATCCGGTTCCCCATCTGTCACTACCAAAATCGTTTCGCCACCAGCCTTCGCCTCACCAGCAGCCTTGCTCTCAAAATAGCGGTTAGCCGCATCCTTCAGCACACTTGCCAAGTCAGTAGTGCCAGCTGGGTCATTTTCTTGAAAAATTTGTGCGACTTTACTAGAAGTCACATTGTCGTAACGTTTAAATCGGCTAGAAAACAAGTAAACAGTAATCCCATCTGGATCAAACTGTTCGCATTTTCTCGCCAACGCCAAAGTAGACTCCTGCGCCATTTCCCAGCGACTTCTGCCTCCCGCTTGATCTGGCGTAGACATACTGCCGCTTTTGTCAATAATTAACGTATAATCCCGATTTTCTGCACTCATACATACCCTCCTTTCCCACAAAAAATTAGTAGGGTGGGCATTGCCCACCTTAACTACAAAATCAAACTAAATTACCATCCAAACTCCAAAATCGAGTTAATCATTTATGGCATTAAGCAGGACTTCAGTTAAAGTCATGCCCTCCATATCATCCAAAGTTACGGTGTCACAAATATCAAACTTTGCTCCCGCACTTTGCAGTTCATCATCCAAAGCCTTGAGAAACCGAGTAGCCGTTTGATCGGCTCCAATCTGAATGAAAGAAATAGCTAATTCTTCATCTCTTTCCATGTGGCGAGTAGCTTCAATAATCACCCGCATTACCGCTTTCCGGTCATCCGGTTCCCCATCTGTGATTACCAAAATTGTCTCGCCATTCGCCTTCGTCTCACCAGCAGCCTTCCGCTGAAAATAGTTGTCAGCAGCGTGCTTTAACACATCAGCAAGATTGGTGGTGCCGGATGGATCGTTTTCTTGGAATATCTGTGCAACCTTGCTAGAGGTTACATCATCGAAACGCTTAAACCTACCTGAAAACAGGTAAAGGGTAATTCCATCCGGATCAAACTGTTCGCATTTTCTCGCCAACGCCAGGGTAGATTCCTGCGCCGTCTCCCAGCGACTTCTCCCACTCGGTGGTTCTGGGGTAGACATACTGCCGCTTTTGTCGATGATTAATGTATAGTCTCGGTCTTGTGCCACAGATACTCCTTCCACAAAGAGATAATCTCCTGCGATCGTCAGGGTCTACTGATCTAGCCTAGCCCACTGGCTGAGACTATTAAGTAGATTGAGATTAAAAAAATAAAAAGTTTTAGTTACTTCTAGACTCTTTACGGTTGCGTTTCCCGCAAAGCTTGAAGATAATCAATCGCTGCATCTAGTTTGGCTGGGTAAGCATACGCAAATTCTTCAAACCAAAGACCTTCTTCTGAGAGTGGGTTTAAATTTTTCAGCCACTCCTTCGCTTGGCTTGCTAGTGCCTCTCTTTGCTGCTGCTTAATTTGTTCCTGCTTAATTTTTTTCTCTGCTAGTTGTTGCTGTTCTTTCAGGTTTTGGGCTTTTTCTTGTTCCTCAAATTCAGCCTTAACTTGAGCTAGTACGCTATCTTCATGGGAGTAAGACAAGTTATTTTTCCCAGGTTGCAGGGGGAAATTCTCGACAACCTCTACAGACGGCGCGATCGCGTGCGGGTTCACTAGCTTTTCTTTCAGTTGTTGCGATTTGTGAAGCAGTTTGGGGTTGTCTTTTTCTTCATACTCAGCCTTAACTGACGCGAGTATGTCATCTATCGATTCCATAATTTCGATACCTCCAATAAATTTTAGATTTGAGACTTTAGATTTTAGATACACGCTCACTTATCTAAAATCCAAATTCCAAATCCAAAATTAAACTATGTGTTAGTCAATAATGGCATTTATTAACACTTCAGTCAGGGTCATGTCCTCCATGTCATCAATGGTTACTGTGTCACAAATATCAAACTTGGCACCAGCACTTTGCAGTTCATCATCCAGCACTTTAAGGAATTTACTGGCTTGTGCGTCTGCGCCAACTTGAATAAACGAAATTGCCAGTTCTTCATCTCTATCCATGCGGCGAGAAGCTTCAATAATTACTTTCATCACCGCTTTTCGGTCATCCGGTTCCCCATCCGTAACTACTAAAATAGTTTCACCATTTGGCTTAGTTTGTCCGGTTGCTTTGCGCTGAAAGTAGCTATTGGTTGCATCTTGGAGAACTCCCGCCAAATCGGTACGACCAGATGGTTCATTTTCCCGAAAAATTTGCATTACTTTACTGGCGGTTACATTGTCGTAGCGTTTGAATCTACTAGCAAATAGATAAATGGTAATGCCATCCGGATCGAATTCTTCACATTTACTCGCTAAGGCTAGGGTAGATTCCTGCATGACCACCCAGCGACTTTTACTTCCTGGCTGGTCTATTAGTGACATACTGCCGCTTTTGTCAATGATTAAGGTATAGTCGCGGTTTTCCACCATAAAAGTTTGCCTTATTAGTTTGCTTCTTTAAAGGTATCAAAACTAAATGGTTTAATGGGTTGTAGTAGTTATAATTTGGGCGATTCAGGTGATTTTTGATAGGGATAAGTTAGCCCCACAACCGAGTTGTTGCTGCGGGGCTAAGTAAAAATGCTTGACGATTGTAGGAAATGAGCAGTTGTCGCGGGACTGTGGGCGATCGCTAGAAAAAATCGGTTGCTTAAGCAGCAGCGATCGCATTCTTCAGCGGTGTCCAACGGAATGCGCGATCGCCCCCCATCTCCACCGCAATTTTTACTCGCGGTTCCATGCTTGGCAAAGCGGTTAAATATTCCACTTCCTCACGCGAGAGGATATTTCCTTCGATAATCCACAACACTAAACCCTTCGACTTGGGGGGTAGGTGTTCCAATTGGTAATTCACCACAGGCGGTATGAAATAAGTACGAATGTCTTTTTTACCCAAATGCGCGGGACGCACACCGTGAACGCCTGTTAAATAGGCAGCTAAGTCGCCTAGTCCTTTTGCAGTAATGCGTAACGTGGTATAGCCAGCTGCACGCAACCGCCGCTGGTAACGTCCCTCAAAGCCTCCTTCTAAGGGTACGTACATCCCCAAAGCCCCCTCCTTTTCCAGTCCTTTGACAAATTGATTGCCGATGGTGATAAGTGCCATATATTTATCTTCTACCCTGCTTTAAGTTTTGTTAATGAGTGCTGCGGATTTATTATAGTTGGGTGGTGAGGAGCCTATCAACTGGGACAAGACAAAAAAAAATTAGCGGTTGGTAGACAATTCTTAAGAAAGGGTTTATAGTAAACAATTGTGGTCAAAATTCAGGCGGTTATTGCCGCTGAGGTCGAGATCGGGTAAAGGGACATTAGGCTTTCAGCTAAAAGGCTGTGCAGTCATAAGAATAGAAAGTTCATTGTTCCCAGCGATTTCGCTTCATGCGATGGTATAAAAGAAGGCTTCTTGACGGAAATCTTCAAAGCACCGGAAAAACCACATTCGCCTTCTCGGGATACTGAGTAGATAAAGCTGCTTAAGTCCCCGCGAATATAGGCAATGCCCTTCTGTCGCATATCCGACGGTCGAATAGGTTCACACCATCTGAGGGGAAAGCTTAAAAAGCTTTCTTAAAAGCTTGCTTCGATTCAATGCGAGGCAGTGCTATCTCTGGCTGGTCTGATCGCAACGAATGAAAACGTTTGTAAGAGCTTGTCGGTGTGGCGAGTGATCGCAACACCGCCTCTTTGTAGTGTGTAAAAGGGAGCAACCAAAAAGCCGTGCCTATTGGTATCCTCGGAACCAAACTCGGCATGACCCAAGTATTTGACGAAACAGGAAAAGCAATTCCTGTAACAGTCATCCAGGCTGGGCCATGTACTGTAACGCAAATTAAAACCAAGGACACAGATGGCTACGCTGCCGTCCAGCTTGGTTATCAAGAAGTGAAACCAAAGGCGTTGAACAAACCCCTGTTGGGACACTTGGCAAAATCGAGCGCTGCTCCTTTAAGGAAACTGCGGGAGTATCGCCTAGATAACGTAGGTGAGTTTGAGCTGGGTCAGCAGTTAAAGCCAGATTTATTTACTGCGGGTCAAATTGTGGATGTAATCGGTACAAGCATCGGTAAGGGCTTTGCCGGATATCAGAAGCGTCACAATTTCAAGCGGGGACCCATGTCTCACGGTTCCAAAAACCACCGTCAGCCCGGTTCGACGGGTGCTGGAACCACACCAGGGCGTGTGTATCCAGGGAAACGGATGGCAGGTCGTTTAGGTGGCGATCGCGTCACAATTCGCAAACTGACAGTAGTGCGGGTAGACGCGGAACGAAACTTGCTGCTGATCAAGGGAGCGGTTCCCGGTAAACCAGGTGCGCTCGTCAATATTTTGCCTGCCAAAAAGGTAGGTCGAAAGTAGTCATTAGTCATTAGTCATTAGTCATCCTTCAAAGACAACTGACAAAAGACTCTCGGACAACTGACAAAGGACTCTCGGACTAAGCATATGGTTAACTGTGTAGTACACAATTGGGATGGGGAAGAAGTCGGGCAGGCGACACTAGAATTAAAGGTTGCCAAAGAAGAGAACGCCGCACATATTGTGCATCGGGCATTAGTCCGGCAGCAGGCAAATGCTCGTCAAGGCACCGCTAGCGCCAAAACCCGCGCTGAAGTTAGGGGAGGCGGACGTAAACCCTGGAGACAAAAGGGGACAGGCCGCGCTCGTGCGGGTTCGATTCGTTCACCCTTGTGGCGTGGTGGTGGTGTGATCTTCGGACCCAAGCCAAGAGACTATGACCTAAAGATGAACCGCAAGGAGCGGCGTTTGGCGTTGAGAACAGCGATCGCTGACCGCGCCGAGGACATGGTTGTAGTTGAGGAATTTGGCGACAAGTTGCCCAAACCAAAAACAAAGGAATTGGTTGAAGCGATCGCTCGTTGGGGAGTCGATCCACAATCAAAAATCCTCCTCATTTTGCCAGAGCGCCAAGAAAACGTTTATTTGTCAGCCCGAAATATCGTCAATTTGAAGCTAATTTTTGCTAACCAATTGAATATTTTTGACCTGCTTAACGCTGACAAAATTGTAACAACGCCATCTGCCCTCGCCAAAATTCAGGAGGTTTACAGTGAGTGAATTTAATCGCCGCGACCTGGCGGATATGGTTTATCGCCCCATAGTCACCGAAAAGGCCACTCTGCACATGGAGCAGAACAAGTACGTCTTTGAAGTAATTCCCAAAGCGACCAAACCCGAAATTAAAGCAGCAATTGAAGACCTGTTTAAAGTAAAGGTTTTGAGCGTCAACACCCTTCGCCTACCACGCCGTAAGCGTCGCGTCGGCAAATTTGCCGGGTTTAAGCCTCAATACAAACGAGCGATCGTAACCTTAGTAAGCGGTGACTCAATTACCCTGTTCCCAGAAGTTTAAATTTTGGATTTTAAATAAAAAATCCAAAATAACACTCAACATTTAGCAGTTCAACTAAGAGTTTAAATTATGGGTACCCGTTCCTATCGGCCCTACACCCCCAGCACTCGCGAGACTACAATTTCGGATTTTGCCGAAATTACCAAGAGTGAGCCGGAAAAATCACTAACCCACTTTAACCATCGCGACAAAGGTCGCAACAATCGCGGGGTAATTACCAGTCGCCGTCGGGGTGGCGGCCACAAACGCCTCTATCGGGTGATAGATTTTCGCCGCGATAAGCGAGATATTCCCGCAAAAGTAGCAGCGATTGAGTACGATCCTAATCGTAATGCTCGCATTGCCCTGCTTTATTACCAGGATGGAGAAAAGCGCTATATTCTCCACCCAGTAGGGTTAGAGGTAGGCACATTTATCACCGCAGGTTCCAACTCCCCCATCGAGATTGGCAACGCTTTGCCGTTAAGCAATATTCCATTGGGAACTAGCGTTCACAATGTAGAACTGACAGCAGGTAAAGGTGGTCAAATTGTTCGTGCTGCTGGTGCCACTGCTCAGGTAGTAGCAAAAGAAGGTGGTTATGTATCCATCAAGTTGCCCTCCGGAGAAGTCCGGATGGTGCGCCGCGAGTGCTACGCCACGATTGGACAGGTTGGCAACGTTGAGCATAGAAACCTGAGTGCAGGTAAAGCAGGTCGCAACCGCTGGAAGGGCCGCCGTCCGAAGGTGAGAGGAAGCGTCATGAACCCAGTTGACCACCCACACGGTGGTGGTGAGGGACGCGCACCGATTGGTAGAAGCGGACCTGTGACCCCTTGGGGTAAACCAACCTTGGGCTATAAGACTCGTAAGCCTAAGAAGCAAAGCAGTAAATTGATTGTTCGTCGTCGTCGTAAAGCTTCTAAGCGGGGTCGTGGCGGTCGGGAATCTTAGAATTTTAGATTTTAGATTTTGGAATTTAGATTGCCAATAAATCCAAAATCCAAAATCAGAAATCAGAAATCAAAAATAATTTGGGGTTATGTAAAGTATGGGTCGTTCTCTTAAAAAAGGTCCTTTTGTTGCGGATCATCTGTTGAAAAAAGTTGAAACTTTGAACGCCAGAGGCGAAAAGCAGGTGATCAAAACTTGGTCTCGCGCCTCAACAATTTTGCCGCAAATGCTGGGTCACACCATCGCGGTTCATAATGGTCGTCAGCACGTTCCAGTTTACGTCAGCGAGCAAATGGTAGGACATAAGTTAGGCGAATTTGCTCCTACTCGTACTTTCCGGGGACACTCGAAAGATTCCAAGGCAAAGAGATAATTTTGAATTTTGAATTAGACAAGATTCAGAATTATTAAAACGGAGAAATCTATGGCAGTTGATACTACAGAAGAAGTCAAAGCGATCGCCCGCTACATCCGGATGTCCCCCCACAAAGTGCGGCGAGTTCTCGACCAAATTCGGGGGCGGTCATATCGTGAAGCGCTGATTGTACTGGAATTTATGCCCTATCGGGCTTGCGATCCAGTCCGCGATGTACTGCGCTCAGCAGCAGCCAATGCCGAGCATAACGCCGGGTTAGACCCAGCGAAATTAGTGATCTCTAAGGCATATGCTGACCAAGGGCCAACCTTGAAGCGCTTCCGGCCCCGCGCTCAAGGACGCGCCTATCAGATTCGCAAGCCAACGTGTCACATCACAGTAGCCGTTGCACCAGACACAGAAGAAAAATAACAGAACTGAGTTATGAGGAATGAGTAACAGTTTTACTAAATCATTTACTCAGTCCTCAGCACTCATCACTCAGCACTGATTTAGAGGAAGCATTCGTGGGACAGAAAATTCATCCAATTGGTTTTCGACTGGGTATCACCCAAGAACATCGCTCCCGTTGGTTTGCGGATGCTAAGCGCTACCCAGAACTCCTGCAAGAAGACCACACCATTCGGCAGGTAGTGGAGAAAAAACTCGCTAACGCTGGTATCTCTCAAGTGAGGATCGAGCGCAAAGCCGACCAAATCGATTTGGAAATCCACACAGCTAGACCGGGTGTTGTGGTAGGTCGAGGTGGTCAAGGCATTGAAGAATTACGCTCCAAGCTTCTTGAAGCTCTAGGCGGCAGTAATCGGCAAATCCGGATCAACGTTATTGAAGTGGCGCGGGTGGATGCCGATGCGGGGCTGATTGCCGAGTACATCGCCCAGCAGCTGGAACGACGAGTCTCCTTCCGGCGAGTCGTGCGTCAGGCAATTCAACGCGCTCAACGCGCTGAAGTCCAGGGAATTAAAGTGCAAGTAAGCGGACGGTTAAATGGGGCAGAAATTGCTCGAACCGAGTGGACGCGGGAAGGTAGAGTACCACTACATACCCTCCGGGCAGACATCGACTATGCTTACCGCACCGCCAAAACCATCTACGGGATTCTTGGCGTTAAGGTTTGGATCTTCAAAGGCGAGGTTATTCCAGGTCAGGAAGAAGTGCCTGCTCCTAATAATGCTCAACCCCGGCGTCGCCAACAGCGCCGCCGCCAGCAATTTGAAGACCGCTCAAATGAGTAATAGCTAATTGCTAATAGCTATCCGCTATTAGTAAGAAGAAATTAGCAATTAGCAGTTAGCAAAGGACAAATCATGTTAAGTCCCAGAAGAACTAAATTTCGCAAACAGCAGCGCGGGCGGATGAACGGGTTGGCAACCAGAGGCAGTGACCTAAACTTTGGTGACTTTGGCCTCCAGTCCACAGAACCAGCCTGGATTACATCCCGCCAAATTGAAGCCAGCCGTCGAGCCATGAACCGCTATATCCGCCGGGGTGGCAAAATCTGGATTCGTATCTTCCCAGACAAACCAGTAACCATGCGTCCAGCCGAAACCCGGATGGGTTCTGGTAAAGGTTCACCAGAGTTTTGGGTAGCTGTAGTCAAGCCAGGGCGGATCTTGTTTGAGATTGCCGGGGTACCGGAAGCAACTGCCCGCGAGGCAATGCGTCTGGCCTCCAACAAATTGCCGATTAAAACAAAGTTCATCACACGTGAAGGGGAACAGGTGTAAATTATGCCTCTGCCCAAGATAGAAGAAGCCAGAAATTTAAATGACCAAGAACTGGCTGATGAGATTTTAGCTGTCAAACAGCAGCTGTTTGATTTGCGGATGCAACAGGCAACCCGACGCCTGGAAAAGCCACATCAGTTCAAGCATATGAAGCATCGGTTAGGTCAGCTGTTGACCGTGGAAGGTGAGCGGCAACGGGCGGCAACGGATAACCAGCCAGCCCCAGAACCGCAGCCAGATGCACAATCCCAGGAGTAGAGTAGACCCCAATGGCAGTTAAAGAACGAGTTGGCGTGGTCGTCAGCGACAAAATGCAAAAGACCGTAGTGGTCGCCGTGGAAAACCGTTCGCCACATCCGAAATACGGAAAAATTGTGGTAAACACGAAGCGGTACAAGGCTCACGATGAGGAGAATGAGTGCAAAGTGGGCGATCGCGTCCGAATTACAGAAACGCGCCCCTTGAGTCGCACTAAACGCTGGACAGTCGCTGAAATTCTCAATCGCGAGGCTTAATAAGAAAGTTATGAGTTTTGAGAGCTGAGTTTTGAGTTAAAAATTCCAAGTCTAGAATTTCTTAAATTCTTCCGGCTTCAAAACTCAAAACTTAAAACTCAAAACTATTATTCAAAACTCCGGAGCAACGGAAGTATCCAGCTGGAGCAAAACTCAAAACTCAAAACTATGATTCAACCTCAAAGCTACCTAAATGTCGCAGATAACAGCGGCGCTCGCAAATTGATGTGCATCCGCGTCTTAGGTGCCAGCAGTCGGCGCTATGGCGGCGTTGGCGATGTGATCATCGCCGTTGTCAAAGACGCTATCCCCAACATGGCAGTCAAAAAGTCCGACGTTGTACGAGCCGTAATTGTCCGCACCAAGAAGAATATGCGCCGGGACAGCGGTATGAGTATTCGCTTTGACGATAACGCCGCCGTAATCATCAACGCAGATGGCAACCCCAGGGGAACTCGCGTTTTCGGTCCAGTCGCACGGGAACTGCGCGACAAAAATTTCACCAAAATTGTTTCCCTGGCTCCAGAGGTACTCTAATGGCAACAAAACAGTTTAAAAGAAACGGCTCCCAGCCGAAAGTGCGCTATAAAATGCACGTAAAAAAGGGCGATACAGTGCAAGTAATCGCTGGTCGAGATAAAGGCAAGGTTGGTGAAATATTAAAAGCGATTCCCGAAGAAAGCCGGGTAATTGTTAAAGGGGTTAACATCAAAACCAAGCACGTCAAACCTCAGCAAGAAGGTGAATCCGGTCAAATCGTTACGATAGAAGCCCCGATTCACAGCTCTAACGTTATGCTTTATTCGACCAGCCAAAAAATTGCCAGCCGCATTTGTTACACCTTTAATGAAGAAGGTCGTAAAGTGCGGATGCTCAAAAAGACTGGAGAAATCATTGACTAATAGCAATTAGCTGTGCAAGCTAATTGCCAGTCGGCTAATTGTTAACTACTATTTTCCCTGACCAAGCCCAGGGCATGAAGGAAAAAACCAATGGCACAAAAACTGAAAACGCTGTACCAAGAGACAATTGTTCCTAAACTGACAGATCGGTTTAATTACACCAATGTCCATCAGGTACCCAAAATTGTAAAGGTCTCGATTAATCGAGGTTTAGGAGAGGCATCTACTAACGCTAAAGCGCTGGAATCTTCCCTTAACGAAATTGCCAAGATCGCGGGTCAAAAGCCTGTGGTGACACGGGCGAAAAAAGCGATCGCAGGTTTTAAACTTCGTCAAGGTATGCCAGTGGGCGTAATGGTAACACTACGAGGAGATCGGATGTATGCCTTTCTTGATCGAT
Source organism: Funiculus sociatus GB2-C1 (assembly GCF_039962115.1). Classification (NCBI taxonomy): domain Bacteria; kingdom Bacillati; phylum Cyanobacteriota; class Cyanophyceae; order Coleofasciculales; family Coleofasciculaceae; genus Funiculus; species Funiculus sociatus. The sequence goes on from NZ_JAMPKJ010000033.1 coordinate 17,640, forward strand.
TAATCAACCTGTCATTGCCACGCATTCGGGACTTTCGCGGTATCAGTCCCAAGAGCTTTGATGGTCGAGGAAATTACAGCTTAGGCATTAGAGAGCAGCTGATATTTCCAGAAATAGAATACGACAGCATCGATCAAATTCGTGGCATGGACATTTCAATCATCACCACAGCAAATACCGACGAAGAGGGCCGCGCCTTACTCAAAGAAATGGGAATGCCCTTCCGGGATAACTGAGGCAGTCATAATAAGGAGGGAACAATGGCGGCAAACGACACAATAGCAGATATGCTGACTCGCATTCGGAATGCGAATATGGCGCGGCATCAAACAACAGAAATACCAGCAACGAAAATGACGAAGAGCATTGCTCAAGTCCTGAAAGCTGAAGGCTTCATTGCTGATTTTGAAGAAGTTGGCGAGGGCATCGAGCGACACCTGCTGGTTTCCTTAAAATACAAAGGCAAGAATCGCCAACCGATTATCAACACATTGAAGCGGGTCAGCAAACCAGGACTTAGGGTATATTCCAACCGTAAAGACTTACCCCGTGTGCTGGGCGGTATTGGAATTGCGATCATTTCTACCTCCAGTGGCATTATGACTGACCGGGATGCGCGGCGTCAGGGGGTAGGCGGGGAAGTGCTGTGCTACATCTGGTAGTCATTGGTCACTGGAACGTTGTCAAATTAAAACGTTAGAAAGGGACTTTTGTTCTAACAACTTTCAAACGTTCAAACGTTCAAACGCCCAGGGACAACTGACAAAAAAAAGGAGTAATTAGTTATGTCTCGTATTGGCAAGCGCCCCATTAATATTCCCGCTAAAGTTCAAGTTGCCATTGACGGTCAACATGTGGCAGTTAAAGGCCCTAAAGGTGAACTTTCCAGGGTTCTGCCAGAGCAGGTGATCATCGAGCAGGAAGGCGAAACGATTGTAGTGAAGCGACGGGATGAATCTCGTGCAGCTCGCCAGCGCCACGGCTTGTCGCGGACTTTGGTTGCCAACATGGTTGATGGGGTTTCTCAAGGGTTCCAGCGACGTTTAGAAATCCAGGGTGTCGGTTATCGCGCCTCAGTTCAAGGTCGCAATTTAATTTTGAACGTGGGTTACAGTCACCCGGTGCAAATTGACCCCCCAGAAGGCGTTCAGATGGCGGTGGAAAACAACACCAATGTCATTGTGAGCGGTATTGATAAAGAAATCGTGGGGAACATTGCAGCCAAAATTCGCGCTGTCCGCCCACCGGAAGTATACAAGGGTAAAGGTATCCGCTACGCCGGTGAAGTGGTGAGACGTAAAGCTGGAAAGGCAGGTAAGAAGTAAAAATGAAGCTAACTCGGAAAGAATCAATTCACCGTCGGCATCGGCGGGTACGTCGCAAGGTGAACGGTACAGGCAATCGCCCTCGTTTAGCCGTCTTTCGCTCCAACCAGCATATTTATGCTCAGGTGATTGACGATGCTCAACAGCGTACCCTAGCTGCTGCCTCTACCCTAGAGCCAGAGCTGAAATCGCGCCTAGAAGGAGGAGCGAATGTAGCAGCCTCCGTAGAAGTAGGTAAGCTAATTGCCGAGCGATCGCTCGAAGTTGGTATCACAAAAGTTGTCTTTGACCGCGGCGGCAACCTTTACCACGGTCGCATCAAAGCCCTCGCAGATGCGGCCCGCGAAGCTGGGTTGGATTTTTAAAGGACAAAAGGCAAAAGGTAAAAGAAATTTTATATTTTTCCTAGTTTTCTTGCTTTTGCCTTTTTAGTTTTTACTTTCACTGTAATGGTTCAAGATAAAGCAATGGCAAAAGAACGTCGTAAAAATTCTGCACGTCGGGAAAAAGAAACTACATTTCAAGAACGGGTGATCCAAATCCGTCGCGTCAGCAAGGTCGTCAAAGGCGGTAAAAAACTCAGCTTCCGCGCCATCGTCGTTATTGGCAATGAGCGTGGGCAAGTTGGTGTTGGTGTCGGCAAAGCTAGCGACGTAATTGGAGCTGTTCGTAAAGGTGTCGCCGACGGCAAAAAGCATTTGATTGACATCCCTTTGACTAAATCAAATTCCATTCCTCATCCCATCAACGGTGACGGTGGTGGTGCCAAAGTGATGATGCGGCCAGCAGCCCCTGGAACAGGGGTAATTGCCGGGGGTGCCGTTCGCACGGTGCTGGAATTAGCTGGGGTTCGCAATATCCTAGCAAAACAGCTGGGTTCTAACAATCCCTTGAACAACGCTAGAGCCGCCATCAACGCTCTCTCCACCTTGCGGACATTTTCCGATGTGGCTGAAGAACGCGGTATCCCCATTGAAAACCTCTACGCTTAATAGTCAGTGGTCAGGCAAGAGTTGGAAAGTTGGAACGTTGGGTAGGTTTCTCGTTGAAACGTTCAAACCTTCAAACGTCTACTGGCAACTGGCAACTGACAACTGACAACTGACAAAGGACAAAAGACATGAGATTAGAAGACGCAGTTCCTAAAAAAGGCTCAAAGAAGCGCCGCCGTCGCATAGGTCGCGGTATTGCAGCTGGTCAAGGCGCTAGCGGTGGCTTTGGTATGCGCGGACAAAAATCAAGATCCGGTCGGGGTACGCGACCCGGATTTGAAGGTGGACAAATGCCCCTTTACCGCCGCCTACCCAAGTTAAAGCACTTTACGGTCGTAAATCGTAAACAGTACACTACGATCAACGTAAGTAAGCTGGCATCACTCCCTGCTGATACAGAGGTGAACCTAACCTCATTAATAGATCGTGGTATTGTCACCTCCAACGACGGGCCTCTAAAAATTCTCGGAGACGGGGATCTGAACGTGGCTCTGAATGTAAAAGCAGCTGCTTTTACAGGCTCGGCTCGCAGCAAAATTGAAGCAGCTGGCGGCAGCTGCGAAGTTGTCGCTGCCCGATAGGGTTAAGCATTGTGTGTGCCAGCGCCTGCTCGATGACGTAGAGGTATCGCTTCATGGTTGTTAGTCGAGATAAAACTCCAACTGCTCAGGAAACTTTTTTGCAGATGGCTCAGGCAGCTGGTCTTAGGGGCCGGCTGCTAGTTACCATCGGTCTGCTAATTTTAGTTCGCGTTGGCATCTTTCTGCCCGTACCAGGTATTGACCGAGCCGCGTTTGGTAGAGATATTCAAAATAGCCCCTTAATTGGATTTTTGGATATCTTCTCAGGGGGCGGTATTTCTGCCTTGGGGATTTTCGCTTTAGGGATTTTGCCCTATATTAATGCCTCCATCATTATCCAGTTGCTCACAGCTGCTATCCCAGCTTTGGAGAAATTGCAGAAGGATGAGGGGGAAGCAGGGCGGCGAAAAATCTCTCAGGTTACTCGCTATGTAGCGCTGGGGGGAGCTTTGCTTCAAAGTACCTTCATTGCCGGGTGGCTTGAGCGTTATGCGACGGATGTTCGCGGGCCTCTGTTCATGGCCGAGACAGCACTGGCACTGACAGCAGGTTCAATGTTTGTCATGTGGGTGTCGGAACTGATTACTGAACGGGGAATTGGCAACGGTGCTTCACTGTTGATTTTTATCAATATCGTGGCGGTTCTACCTCGTTCCCTTGGGCAAACTATTAATTACGCCCAGCTTGATAATCGCAATGTGGGTCCTGTAATTATTCTGCTCGTAGTGTTCCTGGTGATGATCCTGGGGATTGTGTTTGTTCAGGAGGGAACCAGGCGAATACCGATTATTTCGGCACGCCGTCAGGTGGGCAGAAGACTTTATCGGGAAAGAACTAATTACCTGCCGTTGCGACTCAATCAGGGCGGCGTTATGCCGATCATCTTTGCGTCTTCGGTTTTGATTTTCCCTAGTTTTCTAGCTCAGATTACTCAAAACAGTGGCAACAACCAGTTGTTGTCTCAACTCCATCTAATTTTGACCCAGGTTGCTAATGCTCTCAACCCAAGTGGTCAGATGCCGTGGGTTTATGTGACGGTTTATCTCATCTTGATTCTGTTTTTCAGCTATTTCTACGCTTCTCTGATTGTGAACCCGGTAGATATGTCACAGAACCTGAAAAAGATGGGTGCCAGTATTCCTGGTATTCGTCCGGGTCGTGCCACTAGCGAGTATGTTGAGCGGGTGTTGAATCGATTGACATTCTTAGGCGCTATCTTTTTGGGTTTGGTGGCAGTCGTGCCAACAGCTGTGGAAAGTGTTACTGGGATTACTACCTTTCAGGGGCTGGGAGCTACCTCTTTGCTGATTTTGGTGGGTGTTGCAATTGATACAGCTAAGCAAATTCAAACTTATGTCATCTCCCAGCGGTATGAAGGAATGGTGAAGCAGTAGTGACGCGATTGATTTTTTTGGGGCCGCCTGGGGCGGGAAAAGGAACTCAAGCACAAATTCTGGCTCAGGAGCTGGAAATTCCGCACATTTCCACGGGTGACATTTTACGAAATGCCAAGGCTGCTGGAACTCCACTCGGTCTAAAGGCCAAGGGGTACATGGATAGCGGTGAGTTGGTTCCTGATGAGCTGATTTTGGATATGATCCGCGATCGCCTTCTTGAATCTGATGCCAAACCTGGTTGGATTTTGGATGGTTTTCCTCGTAACGTCTCCCAGGCGACTTTTCTGGATTCACTGCTACAGGAATTGAACCAGGGTATTAAGTACGCGCTTAACCTGGAAGTCCCAGATGAAGTGTTGGTCGCAAGGATGTTGGAACGAGGGCGCAAGGAAGGCCGGAGTGATGATAAGGAAGATGTCATTCGCAACCGTTTGGAAGTATATCGCTCCCTGACGGCACCGTTGATTGATTTCTATAATGATCGCTCGAAGTTGGTTTCAGTTGATGGCGATCGCTCGCTTGATGAAGTCACTAACGCACTCAAACAGGTGGTGCATCATTAATCTTTTTTGGGGTCAGTCTGTTGCCAGACTAGCAGCGGGTACTGACCTCAAACCGATGGGTTGATTTTTTGATAAAATATGTTAAGAAAGCCTTGACCGACAATCAGCCCTATGATGCGCGTCTAAAAACAGAAAAATTGAGGAAAAGACAACTTGGCTAAACAAGACTTAATTGAAATGGAAGGCACGGTGACAGAATCGTTGCCTAATGCTATGTTTCGCGTTGATTTGGATAATGGATTTAATGTATTAGCTCATATCTCCGGCAAAATCCGGCGAAATTACATCAAGATTCTGCCGGGCGATCGCGTCAAAGTGGAACTAACCCCCTACGACCTGACTAAAGGCAGAATTACCTACCGACTGCGTAACAAAAAGTAGCCGTAACTAAAAACGGTTCACTCTTAAATAAGCTTGTCTTATTAAAAATTTGCCCTGGCAAATTAACTTACAAATGCACCTAACAAGTGTTATAATATAGAGCTTGCAATGTAGCCAAAATAGGCATGAAAGTTCGAGCATCAGTCCGAAAGATTTGCGAAAAATGCCGCGTCATTCGTCGGCGCGGCCGGGTTATGGTAATCTGTTCCAACCCAAAACACAAGCAACGCCAAGGTTAACGTAACCTAACTACACCAGAACAAATCTATAGCACAAAAGCAAGACTAGGGAGACAACAAGCGTGGCACGGATTGCTGGGGTAGACCTTCCTCGCGACAAACGAGTTGAAATTGGTCTTACTTACATATACGGAATTGGACTCTCGCGCTCCAAAGAGATATTGGTAGCAACGAAGGTTAATCCAGACACAAGAGTTAAAGACTTGAGTGACGCCGACGTTGCTTCCCTGCGCGAAGCAGTAGAAAGCAACTATCAAGTTGAAGGGGATCTCAGGCGCTTTGAGTCTATGAGCATCAAGCGGCTGATTGATATCGGCTCCTATCGGGGGCGGCGTCATCGTATGGGTCTGCCAGTTAGAGGGCAAAGAACTCGTACCAATGCCAGAACCCGTCGCGGTAGAAGGCTTACGGTCGCGGGTAAGAGAAAAGCACCAGGGCCGAAATAGCCATTAAGAGCCTGTTAGCTGCTTTTTAAAATGCAGCTACCCTCATTAGCTAATTGACCTACCAATTCAGCAAAACCATTATAACTACTGTCAACTAGACCCTCATGGCGCGACAACCAACCAAGAAAACTGGTGCAAAAAAGCAAAAACGCAACGTACCCAATGGCGTAGCCTTCATCCAGTCCACCTTTAACAACACCATCGTCACGATTTCCGATACCAACGGGGACGTACTTTCCTGGGCTTCAGCAGGCTCCAGTGGCTTCAAGGGAGCCAAAAAGGGAACACCTTTTGCCGCTCAGACCGCCGCTGAAAGTGCCGCTCGCCGAGCGACCGATCAGGGAATGCGTCAGATTGAAGTAATGGTTAGTGGTCCCGGAGCTGGTCGAGAAACCGCGATTCGGGCGCTGCAAGGGGCAGGACTGGAAATAACGCTCATTCGAGATGTGACGCCAATTCCTCATAATGGCTGTCGTCCGCCCAAGCGGCGTCGAGTCTAGGATTGCTTTAAAAGCAACTAGCAATTAGCGGATATTGGCTAACAGCTAACTGCTGTTGTGCCTTGGAACAGCAGGGGCAATGCTGGAAAAGCACTTTTACGTGCTTTCCAGGGGTTTTATGAAGAAGGGAGGTCACTCCGTGGCGCAGTTTCAAATCGAGTGTGTAGAGTCCAAAACTGAGAACAATCGTAGCCAATATAGCAAATTTGTCTTGGAGCCTCTAGAGCGCGGTCAAGGCACCACCGTAGGCAATGCGCTGAGGCGGGTTCTATTGTCTAACTTGGAAGGTACGGCTGTGACAGCTGTCCGGATTGCAGGGGTTAATCATGAGTTTGCCACAATTGAGGGGGTGCGGGAAGATGTCCTAGAAATTCTCCTGAATATGAAGGACATTGTACTCAAAAGTCACTCTTCTCATCCCCAAATTGCTCGATTAGCCGTCACAGGTCCAGCGACGGTGACAGCCGGACGATTTGATTTACCAACTGAAGTTGATGCAGTTGATCCTAACCAGTATATTGCTACCCTGGCGGACGACGCTAGGCTGGAAATGGAGTTTCGCATCGAAAGAGGGAAAGGATATCGAGCAGTTGATCGAGGACGCGACGAAGCTGCTGCTCTGGACTTCCTCCAAATTGATGCCGTGTTTATGCCAGTGCATAAAGTCAACTACAGCGTTGAAGATGCCCGCATTGACGGTTCTCTGGAAAGAGATCGGCTGATATTGGAAATTTGGACTAATGGCAGTCTGACTCCCCAAGAAGCACTGTCTCAAGCCGCAAGTATCCTGGTGGATCTATTCAACCCCCTGAAAGATATCACCCTCGATCCGATGACGGTTGATTATCCTGATAATGAAGATCCTACCAGCCAGATCCCAATAGAAGAATTGCAGCTCTCAGTACGAGCCTACAACTGTCTCAAGAGGGCGCAGATTAACTCTGTAGCTGACTTGCTGGATTACAGCCAGGAGGATCTGCTGGAGATTAAAAACTTTGGTCAAAAGTCGGCAGAAGAAGTCATCGAAGCTTTGCAGCGGCGACTTGGGATCACGCTGCCGCACGAAAAGGCGGCAAAACCTACTTGAAGTGAAAGAGTTAGGAGTTAAGAGTTAAGAACTCCTCGCCTCCTAACTTTTTTCAATTTCTTATAAACTTTCAAACCAAAATCCAAAATTGTTATGCGTCACAGACGTCGTGTTCCAAAATTAGGTAAGCCTGCTGACCAGCGTCGAGCGCTATTGCGATCGCTGGCAACCGAACTAATTCGCCAGGGTAGAATCACTACCACCCAAACGCGAGCCAAGGCGGTTCGCTCGGAAGTGGACAAAATGATTACTTTGGCAAAAGATGGTTCTCTGTCAGCCCGCAGGCAAGCTATGGGCTATATCTACGACAAACAGCTGGTTCATGCCCTGTTTGAGCAAGCTGCTAGCCGCTATGGAGAGCGTAACGGCGGCTACACCCGTATCCTGCATACCGTGCGGCGTCGGGGTGATAATGCCGAAATGGCAATTATCGAGTTGGTCTGAAGAAGGTGCTAATGGCTAATAGCTAATCACAAGAGGTAGCAATTAGCAATTGGCAATCAGCCATGCACAAAGGACAAGAAACAACGGACAAACAGCGAGTCGCCTTGGTAATCCAATACTTGGGTACTCATTTTCATGGCTGGCAGCGGCAAGCGAATGGGCGCACTGTGCAGGAAGAAATTGAAACAGTTTTGTCCAGGGTGCAGGGGCGAAAAGTTACCTTGTACGGTGCAGGGCGCACAGATAGCGGTGTTCATGCGGCAGCGCAAGTGGCACACTTTGAGGCAGTTGGTTCGATCCCCGCTGATAAGTGGGCGGGTGTTCTCAATAGCCAACTGCCCAAGGATATTCTGATTCGAGCCTCAGCTGCGGTCGATGATAACTGGCACTCCCGATTTTCTGCCTGTTGGCGCAGATATCGCTACACGATTTATACAGATCGTAAGCCAAACTTGTTTGTGCAGCCCTTCAGTTGGCATTATTATTATGCACCACTAGACGAATCTCTCATCCAGGCAGCTTTGAACCCTTTGATAGGGAACCACCATCTGGCTGCTTTCATGAGAGCGCATTCGGCGCGATCGCATTCTTGGGTGGACGTGCAGGAGGCTCAATGCCACCGAGAAGGCTCATTTATTTATATTGAGATTCAGGCAAATGGATTTCTGTATGGCATGGTGCGGCTGCTGGTGGGCTTACTGGTGCAAGTGGGAAGGGGTGAGCGATCGCCAGAAAACTTTACCGATTTGTGGGTAAATGAGCGGCGGCATGAAGTAAAATATTCTGCCCCAGCAAAAGGTCTTTGCCTGTTGCGAGTCGGCTACCCAGATATCCCCTTTCCCCCCGAAATTTGGTTTGACACCCAGCCCAAATTCGCCTTTGGTCCTTCGTCCGTTGTTTTTCCACTGCCAAGACAAGGACAATCTCCGTCTCTACAAGACGGGCAACGAACGAAGACTTGCGGTAATCATCTTCTCTATAAGACAGACAACTGACGACAGGCGTCGTGCCTGTCCTACCAACGGACAAAATTATGAACAAAACTCCTCTCCCTTCTCTAGACTCTATCGAGCGCAATTGGTACGTCGTCGATGCCGCAGATCAACGGCTGGGGCGTTTGGCGAGTGAAATTGCCATGATCCTGCGTGGAAAAAACAAACCAATTTTCACTCCTCACATGGACACAGGCGACTTCGTGGTTGTCGTCAATGCCGAGAAAGTCGTTGTTACTGGTAAAAAACGTACCCAGAAGCTATACCGGAGACATTCCGGGCGTCCAGGCGGGATGAAGACTGAAACCTTCGCTAAGCTGCAAGATCGGATGCCAGAGCGGATCATCGAAACCGCCGTGCGCGGAATGCTCCCCAAAAATTCTCTGGGAAGACAACTATTTACCAAGCTCAAAGTTTATCCGGGGCCATCACATCCCCACGAATCACAAAAACCCCAGGAAGTCAAGATTAATACAATCCCAGGAGAAAATTAATGCAAGCAACAGAACAAAGTGGTCGCGTTATGTACTGGGGAACTGGTCGCCGCAAATCTTCCGTGGCGAGAGTTCGCCTGGTACCTGGTAGCGGTCAGATGATTGTTAATGACCGCCCTGGCGACAACTACTTCAACTACAATTCAGCTTACCTCTCAGCAGCCAAAGCTCCCCTGGAAACTCTGGGACTGGAAAATGAGTATGACATTCTGGTGAAAGCTCACGGTGGTGGCTTAACTGGTCAATCAGACTCGATTCGGTTGGGAGTCGCAAGAGCTTTGTGTCAGCTCGATCCAGACAACCGTCAGCCTTTGAAAAGCGAAGGCTACTTAACCCGCGATCCCCGCGCCAAAGAGCGGAAGAAATACGGCTTGCACAAAGCTCGTAAAGCTCCGCAGTACTCTAAGCGATAAGAATAAAGGCGAGAGGCTTTTGGGTTGCCCGAAGCGTCTTGTCCTTTGCCTAAAAAGGCTTTGGGTGACTGCCCAGATTTGAAAGCTACAATAAACATAGGCAATGAAAATTGTCGAGGAGCAGACAAGTAATTATGGCAAAACAAGGAATTCATCCGGAGTGGTATCCGGAAGCTAAAGTGTACTGCAACGGGGAATTAGTGATGACCGTTGGTTCCACTAAGCCAGAACTTCACGTTGATGTTTGGTCTGGCAACCACCCGTTTTACACTGGTACGCAGAAAATTATTGACACGGAAGGACGGGTTGAGCGCTTCCTGCGGAAATACGGGATGCTGGAAGGGGATCAATCTCAAGCTGGTGATGCTGGCTCCAACAATAAAAAATAGCGGGGTTGCTATGCTCGGTAGCACGACCCGCCTATGGGGTCGAAGTTATTGATGTTAAGCAACAAAGCTGTTTTTATGGAGCGATCGCAGACCAATGGCTGAAACATACCTGCTGGAGAAACTAAAATCCGTTGAGCAAACCTTTAATGAGTTGACCCGCCGACTGGCAGATCCAGATATTGCCAACAACCCAAACGAGTATCAACGAGTCGCGAAGGCTCGTTCGTCCTTGGAGGAAACTGTCAACACCTACGAAACGTGGAAGGCGACGGGGCAAGATTTGGGGGGCGCAAAACAGGTACTCAAGGAATCTGCCAGCGATCCAGAGTTCCAGGAAATGGCAGCCCTGGAAGTAAAGGAATTAGAGCAAAAACTAGAACAACTGGAAACGCGCCTCAAAATTTTGCTTTTGCCCAGCGATCCCAATGATGACAAAAACATCATGCTGGAAATTCGCGCTGGTACTGGCGGAGATGAGGCGAGTATTTGGGCTGGTGATTTGGTGCGGATGTACTCGCGCTATGCTGAGACCCAAAACTGGAAAGTTAGCTTGCTCAGTGAGTCACTAGCAGAGATGGGCGGCTTTAAAGAGGCAATTCTGGAAATCAAGGGCGACGATGTTTACAGCCAGCTGAAGTATGAAGCTGGTGTACATCGGGTGCAGCGCGTACCTCTGACGGAGGCGGGCGGACGAGTTCACACCTCAACCGCAACCGTGGCCGTAATGCCAGAGGTGGATGATGTGGAGATCCACATTGACCCGAAGGATATTGAACTCAAAACCGCTCGTTCTGGTGGTGCGGGTGGTCAAAACGTCAACAAGGTGGAAACCGCTGTTGACCTGATCCACAAACCAACAGGAATTCGGATTTTCTGTACTGAAGAGAGAAGTCAGCTGCAAAACAAAGAGCGGGCGATGCAAATCCTCCGCGCCAAGCTTTACGAAATAAAGCTGCACGAACAACAGGAAGCTGTTACTTCCATGCGTCGCTCTCAGGTAGGCACTGGCTCTCGCTCAGAAAAAATCCGCACCTACAATTACAAAGATAACCGGGTGACAGACCATCGCCTGAATCAGAATTACAGCCTCAATCCAGTTCTCGAAGGCGATCTGGAAGGTATTATTCAGGCTTGTATCTCTCAAGATCAGCAGGAGCGTTTGGCAGAGCTAGCTGCTTCTACTGCTAACTAAAATAAAGCTTCATGTATAGCAATTCCCCAGCTGCATTTAAACGGCTGGGTTTTTTATTTAACAGCTTCTTTGGCAAAGCGCTCCGCTACCGCCAACCGAGTAATCTGGTCTAGCAGCGCATCCCAAATTGCATCCGCCATCTCAGGAAGGTAGTTAAACCGCTGTATATCGTACTGGACAACCTCTTCCAGATTCGCTAATACTTCCAAGTTCTTGCAACTTAAAATCTCCGCGATCGCTTCCGTCTGCCAACGTCCAAACAACCGATAACTGAAAAAAGAACTGCACTTTTGACCTTGCTCGTTCAGGAATACCACAATCACCTGATGACGTTTTGGATACACCTTGACAATTCGCTCTAGAGGCATCAAAAGCGCGTCGGCTGCGTCTAGGCGGGAAATCTGCCATCGCTTAGGTTTGAGCCATCCTGAGGCTGTGAGGCTAAGAGGCGATCGCCTCTTACCAGTCTTTCTGCTGAGTCTGTTGCTCATTGTTAGCCACCGCTGATTTTTTGATGTTTTCTCAAAAATTTACCTGCTGTGCTACCTTACAAAGCCAAGCTGTTTCCAGTTCAAACCAGTCAGGTTATTTTTTTGATGACCTTTAAAAGTAGACTTAGCTTTCTTTAAGTATACTTTTAATATAGTTTTTTCAAAGCAGACTTGTCAAGCTATAAGTTTAGATGTAATGAATGACAACTAAACTTGTAGATGCGGTTGAGTAGCTGTCTAGGCGTGAACATCGAAAGTAGAGAAAAACTGATTGAAATCATTAAACTAGCTCGTGGATCGATGAGTCAGCGAGCGTTCGGCAAGCTTTTAGGAGTTTCTGCTACCGCTGTTCAGTATTGGGAAAAGGGGGTGACAGTTCCCGATATGGAAAATTTGGCTCAGATCGCAAAGAGAGCAGGTTACACCTTGGAGGAGATCCTCAGCTGTTTGGAGGGGAAGCCAGTGTCAGAATCCTCAGATTTGAATCAGATTTTGAGACAAATTAAATATATGCCTCTGACTCAGGTGGCGATGATCGTTCAAGCCGCAGCGGAGAGGTTTGCTACTGCGGCTGAATCTTCAGGTAGCTGAAGCCGATCTGGTTGTTGCGTGTTGCGTGTGCGCTCGCTCCTGAAGTTAGCAAGGGCAATATTTTGCCGCAAGCGGAAGCGATCGCACTCGAAGACCAAGAAAAAGTTAAATCAGCTCTTTTGCGGCGGCCCTACCAAATGCTGGCGGCGAAAACCAGCAAGCAAAAGAGCTTATCAATTGGTTTGGCCTTCTACGCCACTATCCCTAGCCTGAAATTCTGGCAAAATTGGTTAAGAACGGTTATGGGCTGGACTCCTGCTACAAAGCTGGGATAATTCTCGCCATTACCTAAAAAACAACTGATTATCTCGCCTAACTTTCTTGGCAGCCAGAAAAGTTTGACTAATGCTTTTCAAAAATATTATTTTATTGTAGTTTATTTCTATTAAAAATATAAAATAGATAATTAATGTATTATAAAACAATATTCTCAGCACATAAAATGTATAAATTTTAAAGTTTCAGTCCTAATGATTTGCCCGAAAAGCTTGTAAAGGTAGCTGTCGTCAGGAGGTGCTAAAATGCCGCAAAATAATCAATCTGTAAACTGGAAGTTTGACGCCAACGATGCTTATTCTCCGATTTACTACAAAGAGACAGTAGTCGGATTTGTAAAGCCAGACTATGCAAGTAAAATTATTGAATTTCTCAATGATAATGAAAGATTACGCAAAGCATTTAAAATGGCTTGTTTTGACTTAATACTTGAGTCCGGGGGTGACACAAATAAAGTCAATGAGTTGATGAAAAAATACATAGAAAGCACCGAACGCCCCCAGAATGGAACGGGAGCGATCGCTTACCTCCTGCGCGACAGACAAGAAGCACTAGACATAAGTGATAAAGAGTTTGTTCGCTTCTGCGATTCTTATAGATTGTCGTGGAGAGAACTGAAAGAAATTTATGCTGGGAAAGAAGTTAGTGATAGCCAGCTAGGAGCGATCGCCAGAATCGTAGGTAAATCGATTGAGGAATTAATTGAAGTCCGGGATGGACACGATTAAGAAACAAAGCGCGCTTGTTTTAAGATAGCCTCCCAAAACTCAAAAAAAAGTAACTGTAGGTTGGGTTAAAATAATGAAAATCAAAGCTATAAAGGCAATTGTTGGGTTTCATTATTTTGCACGGGCGCAACCTACAATTATTCTGATTCTTCCAAAGTCGGTATCGGCGTGAGCGAGGCAAAAACAGCCTGAGTGCATAAACGTGAAATGCTCCCAAGCAATAACGTTACCCTACCGCCCCTACCCTTAGATTCTTGAATCTGCCTTGTGTAGGGTTGCCAGCACTCAATTTACAATTAAATTTTGTTAAGATTAACTCGACCAAGTGGTACCGCCTGACAGATAAATCTGTGACTGCACCCTCGTCCGGCGCTCTCATTTGCCCTGCTGCTATATTTTTTGGAGACTATTGATGCTGCGACTCGAACATATCAGTAAAATATACCCCACAGGCGAAATCCTCAAAGATGTCAACTGGGAAGTCAAAGCGGGCGATCGCATTGGCTTAGTCGGCGTTAACGGTGCAGGCAAATCCACCCAACTCAAGATTATAGCGGGAGAGACAGAACCCACAAGCGGGGAAATCATTCGTCCTGCCAGCTTGCACATCGCCTACCTGACACAAGAATTTGAGGTAGATCCCACACGCACCGTGCGGGAAGAATTCTGGACAGTGTTTACCGAAGCGAACCAGGCGCAGCAATCCTTGGCGCAGGTGCAGCGAGATATGGAAACCGCCACCCCAGAAGAATTAGACAAACTAATTCATAAATTAGATCGTTTCCAGCGACAGTTTGAAGCTTTAGATGGCTACGGGTTGGATGCGCGGATTGAGAAAATGTTGCCAGAGATGGGGTTTACGTCGGAAGATGGCGATCGCCTCGTTAGTGCTTTCAGCGGCGGCTGGCAGATGCGAATGAGCTTAGGCAAAATATTACTGCAAAAACCAGATTTATTGCTGCTGGACGAACCGACAAACCACCTGGATTTAGAAACTATTGAGTGGCTGGAAACTTATCTCAAGGGACTTAAAAACCCGATAGTAATAGTTTCCCACGACCGGGAATTTCTCGATCGCCTTTGTACCCAAATTGTAGAAACAGAGCGCGGAGTTTCTACTACCTACTTGGGCAACTATTCTGCTTATTTACAACAAAAAGCAGAAAACCAAGAAGCGCAATTAAGCGCCTACGAACGCCAGCAAAAAGAATTAGAAAAACAGCAAACTTTCGTTGACCGTTTCCGCGCTAGCGCAACTCGCAGCACCCAAGCAAAAAGCCGCGAGAAACAACTAGAAAAAATTGAGCGAATTGAAGCGCCACCAGGCGGATTAAGAACGCTACACTTTCGATTTCCTCCCGCGCCTCGCAGCGGACGTGAGGTGGTGGAAATTAACGATTTGGTACATACTTATGACGACAAGATTCTCTTCTTGGATGCGAACCTGTTAATTGAAAGAGGCGATCGCATTGCGTTTCTCGGCCCCAACGGTGCTGGCAAATCCACCCTACTGCGCCTGATTATGGGCATGGAACAGCCCACGGAAGGCACAGTAACTCTAGGCGCTCACAACGTCATTCCAGGCTACTTCGAGCAAAATCAGGCAGAAGCTTTGGATCTTTCCAGAACAGTTATGGAAACCATCCATGACGAAGTGCCAGACTGGAAAAATGAAGAAGTTCGCACCTTGTTGGGACGATTTCTATTTAGTGGCGACACCGTATTTAAAAAAGTTGCTGCCTTGAGCGGAGGAGAAAAAGCGCGTCTTGCCTTGGCAAAAATGCTTTTACGTCCAGCAAATCTTCTAATTTTGGATGAGCCTACTAATCACCTAGATATTCCAGCCAAAGAAATGATGGAAGAGGCAATCCAGAATTATGACGGCACGGTAATTGTAGTTTCCCATGACCGATATTTTATTTCCAAAGTGGCGAATAAAATTGTCGAGATTCGTGAGGGTGAATTCCGAGTTTATCGGGGCGATTATCACTACTATCTCGATAAGATTGCTGAAGAAAAAGAGCAGGCAAAATTAGCAGCCCAAGAAGCAGAGAAAGCTGCGAAAAAAGCGGCAAAAGCTGCTAAGTCTGCTGCAAAACGCAAATAATGAGTTTAAAACGCAAAGATTAAGTGATTCTTGGCGTTACTCTGAGTAAACCTCTGCGTTCCTTTGCTACTACAAAAACATACGAAACGCCCGTGCAGCTAGCTGCACGGGCGTAATAATGGCGGCT
Source organism: Funiculus sociatus GB2-C1 (assembly GCF_039962115.1). Taxonomy (NCBI): domain Bacteria; kingdom Bacillati; phylum Cyanobacteriota; class Cyanophyceae; order Coleofasciculales; family Coleofasciculaceae; genus Funiculus; species Funiculus sociatus. The sequence continues at coordinate 33,395 of NZ_JAMPKJ010000033.1, forward strand.
AAATGCACAGATGAGTGAGTAAATCAAGTAACAGTAGAATTATTTAGCCGCTTTCAGGGTGCGATCGCGCAAGCAGATCCAGCTAAGTTAGAAGCCATTTCGCGCCCCTTGAGCTTCTTTTGCAACAAAGCCAAGAACATTGAAGCCACCGCGAAAATGCTGCTGGCGCGTTTTCGCGGTGAAGTGCGACAGAAAATAGCGCAGTTACTCCAGCTTCCATCTGTCGCCCGCAAGACTGCCACAATGGTGCTGCATTACGCCTACGGAATTGATGGTGGCGTGATCGATACCCATGTCAAGCGGCGTTGGAGTTTACATCGACAAAATTAAGAAAGACCTGATGCAGCTTTTGGCTCAATCAGAGTAGGGGAATTGTTTCGTTTTGTTGACATATCACAATCGAGCTGTTTGCAAAGCCAAGAAACCTACCTGTAACGCCTGTGTAGTGGCTTCTTTATGCCCCAGCGTCGTAATGGTAGGTTAATAGGTGCCATAAAGTGGTATGTCCTTGCGGGAACCCATAAGAGCGCCAAACCAAGCGATCGCGCTATTCAAATAGCTCAATATCACATCTGTCGTCAAGTAGGTAATAACTCCCAAAAACTCTAGTTCCAACGACAGAAAATCCTAAAAGCTGAAATTAGTTCCAAAAAATGCCGCTTCGAGAACGAAATCCGATGATATCATTGCGAAGAAATCACTGAAAATAAAGGTTATTATTGTATGGCGCAAGCACCTGTCTCTCCCGTGGTGCTAGTCATCTTAGACGGATGGGGCTACCGCGAAGAAACTGACGGCAACGCCATAGCAGCCGCCAAAATACCCGTAATGAAAAGTCTCTGGGAAGCCTATCCCCATACACTGATTCAAACATCAGGCAAGGCTGTGGGGCTACCGGAAGGACAAATGGGGAACTCGGAAGTAGGACACCTTAACATTGGTGCCGGACGGGTTGTACCGCAAGAATTAGTCCGGATCTCAGACGCTGTGGAAGACGGCACTCTGCTGAGCAACAACAGCCTGGTGCAAGTCTGTCAGGAAGTCAAGAGTCGAGGCAGTAAGCTTCACTTAGTGGGGCTTTGCTCAGATGGCGGAGTGCATTCTCATCTAGATCATTTACTGGGATTGCTGGATTTAGCCAAGACACAAGAAATTTCAGATGTCTGCATCCACGCCATTACCGATGGACGCGATACCAGTCCTAAAGAGGGTGTACAGGCAATTCAAAAAATCCAAGACCGCATTGACCAAATTGGAGTCGGGCGCATTGTCACCCTCAGCGGTCGCTACTACGCAATGGATCGGGATCATCGGTGGGATCGCGTCAAAAAAGCTTACGATGTGATTACTCAGGATGGTTCCGGGGATGGTCGTTCGGTTCTGGAGGTCTTGCAGGCTTCCTACGCTGAAAATGTCGCCGATGAGTTTGTCATCCCGACGCGCATTGCCCCAGGAGCGCTAGAACCTGGAGATGGGGTAATTTTCTTTAACTTCCGCCCTGACAGAGCAAGACAACTAACCCAAGCTTTTGTCTCTCCGGAATTTAAGGGTTTTGAACGGCAGCAAATCCAGCCGTTGAGCTTCGCAACCTTTACCCAATACGAGCCAAATTTACCTGTTTTGGTGGCATTTGAGCCTCAGAACTTGAGTAATATCTTGGGGGAAGTAATTGCAAATCGAGGTTTGCACCAGTTCCGCACCGCTGAAACAGAAAAATACGCTCACGTTACTTATTTCTTCAACGGCGGCTTAGAGGAACCTTTTCCAGGGGAAGATCGGGAACTGGTGCCAAGTCCAATGGTGGCAACCTATGACCGGGAACCCGCAATGTCAGCAGACGCGGTGACAGATGTCGTCATCGCCGCCGTGGAAAAGCGCATTTATTCACTGATTGTCATCAACTACGCCAACCCGGACATGGTGGGTCACACAGGACAGATAGAACCCACAATTCAAGCACTGGAAACAGTTGACCGATGTTTGGGACAACTTCTGGAAAGCATTAATAAGGCTGGTGGTACAGCGATTATTACAGCTGACCACGGCAACGCCGAATATATGCGGGATGAAGAAGGCAATCCTTGGACGGCGCACACAACTAACCCCGTACCATTTATCTTGGTGGAAGGGGAGGGTTTAAAAATTCCTGGGCATGGCGCTGAAGTTACTTTACGGAGTGATGGACGGCTGGCAGACATTGCACCGACAATTTTAGAAATCTTAAGGCTGCCCCAACCTCCAGAGATGACGGGTCGTTCAATGATTGAACCAGTTGGATTTGAAGTCCGAGCCAATCGCACGCCTGTGCGAGTTTCACTGTGAGTTGCGAATGGCTAATAGCGCCGTTGCATTTTTCTGACGATTAGCTATTAGCCATTCGCAATGAGCTATTTTTTACAACTGACAACTAACTATGACACTTGTTAACATCTTCCAATCTATTTGGGCGCTGTCTGCCGTCTGTCTGATTGTTTTAGTGCTGCTGCACTCTCCTAAAGGAGATGGGATTGGGGGTATTGGCGGACAGGCTCAACTGTTTACGAGTACCAAGAGTGCAGAGACAGCGCTAAACCGAGTGACTTGGGTTCTCAGCGTGATTTTTCTGGGTTTGACGGTAATTTTGAGTGCAGGTTGGCTCAAGTAGTAATTTGATCTCAAAACTCAAGACGCGATCGCTCACATTTTTACAAAATCGAAACGCGATCGCGATCCTCTCTACAAAATTCTTGACGGCGACGTTAATCGCGATCGCCACCTTTCTCATAGCCATTTTTCCCCATTTTCATCTGGGGGGCGATAATCCTGTGTTGGCAGCCCAAACCTCGCTACCCCCTGCACAAATTCACGTTTTGCCCCCGACGATGGCACGCTGGAAAGATACAACCAACAGCGGCGATTACTTCTCCCAGATCAAGCCTACCCCGGTTGGTTATCTAGTCTGGTCGCAGTTTCCAATTAAGGTTTATGTAGAAAATCACGATAAGTGGACAAATTCTGTTGTTGAAGCGGTGCAGGAATGGGCAGTTTATTTGCCGCTTGAGATAGTTGAGCAGTCAGATAATGCTGATATCAAGATAGTGCGAAATCTTCCTGCCCTCAAACCCTCCTTCAACCGCAGAACAGGCGAATTCCATCTGCCCCGCGCTCGCAGCGCCGAAACCCGATATGAATTTTATATTAGCCATCTTGATAAAAATGCAGTTTTATGCCACCGAGTCACCATCCAGCTAAGTCCAACTCAGGCTGGCAATTATATTAAAGCAGCTGCCCGTCACGAAATTGGTCACGCACTTGGTATATGGGGACACAGCCCTTTAGAAACAGATGCCCTATATTTTTCTCAGGTGCGTAATCCCCCCCCAATTTCCCAAAGAGACATAAACACGCTTAAGCGCGTATACGAGCAGCCAACGCGACTAGGTTGGAAACTGGTTAACTAATTTATTACTGGTTAATTGAAGAATTTATTCACAAGTACGCCCTGAATCATCAACCATAAACCATGAAGAGGCTGATTCTTTAGCTCTGCGCTTGTAACGCAATCCAGCCAATTGTATATTTTGAATCTTTCGCTCCTGCAACAGATCCTCATATAGCTTTACCAGTTGGTCGATGTTGCGACTCAGAGTATATTGCTCCATAATCCTAGCTCTGGCTTTTTGTCCCAACTGTTTTGTAAACTCCTGATGACCTCGAAGGACTGGCAGCAAAGTTCGCAATTGCCCCGCTACCCCATTAGTTCTGAGAATTATCCCTGCGTCCCCTTCCAAAGGATTCCCCTCCAAAACTTCGCCATCGGCACCAGCATCCGTAGCTACGCAAGCGACACCACAAGACATTGCTTCTAACAGCGACAGTGAAAGTCCCTCTACCAGAGAAGGCAAAATAAATACATCCGCTCCCCGCAAAATTTCAATTCGACGCTGCTCATCAGCTTCAGCTCCCCACCAGATGATGCCGCATTCTTCGTCATAAAATGCCTCTAAAGACGGCTTCAACGGGCCATCGCCAACAATCAGTAACTTGGACTCAGACCCCATTTCTGACTGCTTCCAAGCCCGTAGCAGTGCTTCCACATTCTTTTCTGTGGCTATGCGACCCTGATAAACAAAAAGGCGCTTGGCATTCAACTGGGATTTAATGTTAGAAGGGCCTGGGCAATACTTCCGTTCATCAACGCCATTGGGAATCACGGCTATATTTGTTGCAGCAACGCCCAACCGCTCCAGTAAATCTCGCTGCACTTTAGAAAATATAATTACCCGGTCGTAATTTGCCAGAAAAGGAGCATAAAGCTGATAAGTCAGCAATTGAGTTCCTGATTTGATATTGCGTTGCTTGCCATCAAAGGGGGTGTGGAAGGTGGCAATTAGAGGTATATTCAACTCTTCGCAAATTTCCGGCAGCAGGAAGTCCAGAGGGGAGAGAGTCAAGCTAGCGTGTACCAAGTCTGGCTTTAGCTGTTCGAGACTCCGCATCAAAACTTTTCGGGATTTGAGAGTGGGAAGCGTGTAAACCTGGGACTTGTATAGAAAAGGTAGAGAAACTTCCAGACAACTAGGCCAGTTGCTGGCATCAGATACTTCTTCTTCTTGGGCGAAGTGAAGGAAGCTGACTTGCAGACCCCGGTCTAACAACCCATTGGTAACTTCTCGAGAGTAAGTGACATTGCCGCAAAAGGGTGATTTTTTTCCGATCCAGGCTATGTGCATTTTCTAAGAGTTTTGAGTTTTTAGCTTTGAGTTTTGGGGAGCCGGAGACTTCCGTTGTGGAGCTTTGAGTTATTAATTCAAAACTCGTCATTCAAAACTCATCACTTTTCTTTTCCTGTACCGGAAATATACCAGGTTAAGAGTCCTCCTGCGATCGCGATCGCCGCTAAACCCAGAAAAACTGTCTGTAAACCCAAAATCGTCTCAGCAACGCCCGCCAAAGCTAAAGGTAACGTCAGAGCAATATTAATCACATTGTTCTGTAACCCAAACACCTTACCCCGCATTTGGTCGGGGGTTTCTGCCTGGATGGTGGTCTGCATCGGGATAGCCACCATTGCCCCAAAAAGACCCAGAAGCATTGTCAAAAGTAAGGCAATCCAAAGCTGTTGCGTAAATATAGCCAAACCTACTAGAGATGCTGCCACTCCCAGAGAACCATAAAGATTCAGCCGACGATGGGAAAAATGCTGTCCCATCTGTCCGAGAATAGTCGCTCCGCCAGCCATGCCAACCCCGCCAGCGGCTAGTAAAAAGCCAAACTGGGAGGACTTCAGACCGGGGATAACCTCTGCCATTCGCACAGCCAGCACCGACAGAGCGGCAAAAATAGAAAACAAAATCACCAGCTGAATTAAAGCACTGCGGACGCGCTCATGTTCTTTCAGGTAAAGCAGTCCATCGCGCAAATCTTCCCAAACGTGGGGGAATTCGTGGTCGGGGGATTTAGTTTTTTCACCAGTGCGAAGAAACAGCAAGAGCAACCCCGCGATCGCATAACAGCCTCCTACGGCAATTTCCTTACCAATGTCAAGTCCCCCGCCAAGCGATCGCGCCACAGTATCGGCAAATCCCAACAGTGGCTCGCCCACCGCAAACCCCACAATCACCGATGCCATCATCGTCATCGTGTAAAGAGAGTTTGCCGACAACAGGCGATGACGCTCAACAATCAACGGCATCACTGACTGCTCTGCTGGTGCAAAAAACTGTGTCAGCGTCGAAACCAAGAAAGTTAACCCCAATAAAATATAGAATCCTACTGGCAGCCCTGCGACTAGCCCCCAATCCTTGCTGATCCACAGCAAAGGCGGCATAGCCAAAACCAGCGCCCCCCGCAGCAGATTTGTGGCGACTAGCACCCCCTTCTTCGACCACCGATCTACAAACACACCTGCAACTGAACCAAACAGCACAGCAGGAATGGTAAAGGCAATCATAATCGCCGATACCCAGCCACTGATCGTCTGACCCGCCGCCTGAAACTGACTAGCAACCAGCGCAATCACCAGCACCAGATACACCTTATCTGCCATCTGCGAGAAAACTTGACCGCTCCAGAGCGCCAAGAAATTGCGGTTTCTCAGAACAGGCACAAATCCTCGATCTGCATCTGCGTCAGCCTCATCAGCATCAACCTTAGACAATGCAGGGTTGTGCCAATCTCCATTAGAGCCATTGGATTGTGCATCTATCTCTGGAACTAAACCGTCATCAACGGTAGATTGGGGAAAAGAAACCTCTGGGCTAGAGACGCGATTAAGCGCGTCTCTACTGTTGTCAGGGTCATGAGGGGGTGTCAGGCGATCGTCAGACAAGGGGCGCGATGTAGTAGGTGTTGATGATGCAGTCAAACCCCGGCTGGATGGCTCCGTTCCAGGGACAGGAAGTTTAGAAGATCGAGGAAATGTGGGTTCCCCCGTTCGTCGTTCATTGTCCTCTGTCCTCTGTCTGGACAAACTTAGGGACAGACTTTTGGCTTGCAAATCAGAATCATAACGTTGAATCATGGTTTATAAAAATTCGGCTGGGACTAAAAACAAGCATCCATCAAAGCAGCAGAGCGAATTGATCGCCCAAACTGAAACTGGACGTACTGACGTAAAATCTGCTCTACACCAACCCAAGCTGCATGATAAGAAGGATGATGGGTTAGGGATAAGGGATGAATTGATTCTTCACTCATCGTTGGCGGTTCATCACTACTCGTATCAACCTGGGGTAGTTCTGGTTGAGCCAGCTTTTGCAGCAGCGCCAGCTCGACGGCATTCAGTTTAGTGTTCAGTATCAGGGGGGTTTGAGCATGAACAACAGTTTGGTAGTTACCGCCCTTTTCCTGCGCCACGATACCAGGCATTTGTGGCGAGACGGTGTTTTTTAGTGCTAGATTTCCCCTAGTCCTTTGAGTAGCGATCGCCCGCGCTTCTGCTTGCAGACGTTCCAAGGCTGGTAAACTCACCGTTCCCCCAGCAGCAGCACTAAAGCCAACCCGCCAGTCTGGATCGTTAAATTGCGGCAGCAGTGGTTGTCGCGTCACGCAACATTCTTGAACTTCCGGCGCAACGCCAGCCAAAGCCATCAAATGAAAGACACCGTGGGTAAGGTGAGCTAAAACTGAGGCAGTGTCGGGAGATGGCAACTGCTCCAAGCGGCGTAGATGTTCATTTAGTAGCTCATACAGTTCCTCCTGCGGCTGATCGCTCAATGCCTGACACAGAACTAATTCCGCAAGATATTGGCTGGCTGTCAGTTTCCTCAAGTCCTGACTTAAGCCGGGGTAAGATTCTATAGTTTCTGCCTGAGTTATTTTATCGAGCGATCGCCCTTTAGCAATCAGTAGCTCATTCACCACAAACAGCCCACTCCTACCACCCATCTTTGAGTGGTGTTTGCGTGCGCCGGGAGCCACAGCCCGAATTAAGCCAAATTCCCGCGTCAAAATCGTCAGCAGTCGGTCTGACTCGCCTAACGGCATACCCTTAAGATTAATTCCTGTTACTTTGTAGGTTCGGCTCATTAGCTTAAGTTTTGAGTTTTGAATTTTGAGTTCTGAGTTACAGGAATTTTTAAACTCAGCACTCAGCCCTCAGCCCTCACCACTCCTCAGTCTTCTTTTTCCAGCGTATCGCGCTGACGGATCAAATCGGGGCCGCGAGACGTTCCTAACCGCGTAGCTCCTGCCACGATTAACTCTATGGCTTGCTCAACGGTACGGATTCCCCCCGATGCCTTAATGCCTACCTGCTCCCGCGCCAGCTGCTTCAGAAGGCGGATATCCGCCACTGTGGCACCCCCCTGCCAGCCCGTGCTGGTTTTTAAGAATGCCACTCCTGCATCCATACATATTTCAGCTGCCACCTTCTTTTCTGCATCTGTCAGCAGGGCAGTTTCCAAAATTGCCTTCACAGTCTGCCCAGTTTCGTCGCAAATCTGGGCAATTTCTCGATGCAGCTCCTCGGTTTTTCCAGCTTTCAACAAACCCAGGTTGATCACGACATCTAACTCAGTAGCTCCATTTTCTACTGCCTCTTGAGCTTCATATAGTTTCGTCCCCACTGTCGTCGCCCCAGTGGGAAAGCCAATTACAGTACACACTTTGGGATTCTTTCCGTGCAGCAAATCAGCTGCTTGCCGCACGTATGCGGGATACACGCACACCGCCGCAAAATTAAACCTATATGCTTCTTCGCACCACCGCACCACTTGCTCGCTTGTAGCTGTGGGATTTAGCAGCGCATGATCGATAAACCCCGCAATATCAATATCAGGCTGATTTGCAGCCATCGTTTCTCCCCTCACTCACCTACTGTTAAGTTTTATCAGAATTTAAGAAAAATTACTTAAACCCAACCGGAATAACTTCTACCTGGTCTGTAGACACCGTATACATCTAAAGATAGAGAACCGCTCTTATTTAGCCCGCCACAGGTTTTCATGGCATTTTCAAAAACTGTGCTGATTAAGGCGTATCTAAAACCTTCTCAAAACCCACCTAGCTACAAGGAGTAAAAATAAATAAAATGGCAAAAAAAGACATAACGTTAACGTGGATAGGCTGCATATTTAGTATTACCGGAATCGGAATGCTTATCGGGAGTTTTTTATCTTATAATTCTACCCATAATTTTATTAAAAATTCATCCTCTACCATAGCCACTGTAACCGAACTTAGACTTCACACTTCTAGCAGTTCCAGCAGTAGCAAATCCAGTACCTATTACCCGATAGTAAAATTCAAAACTCAGAAGGGGGAAACCGTAGAGTTTCAATCAAGCGTTGGCACTTATCCACCAAGTTTTCGTGTAGGCGAAACGGTTTCTGTTCTCTACGATGCCAACAATCCCGCCGAAGCAGAAATAAACTCTTTTTGGCAACTTTGGTTTACTGCTATCTTTTTATTGGCAATGGGAGGGCTTTTTGCCGGAATAGGCTTGAGTTTACTCGCTGGCCCTTTAGCATTTAGATTGTTATCAAATAAAAATGCTGCAAAGCTGCAAGCTAATGGCAAAAAGATAGTAACTAAATTCACTGGAGTGGAATTAAATACATTTTTAACAGTCAACGGTTCCTCTCCTTACCAGATAACTTCCCAATGGTTTGACCCGGAGACTAATCAAGTTTACGTTTTTCACAGTGAAAATATTTGGTTTGATCCGGAAGAATTTATCAAATATGAAACAATAGATGTATATGTAGACCCCAACGATATGAAAAAATATCACATGGATATATCGTTTTTACCAAAATTGGCGAATTAAAATTTCCCCTGGGAAATTTGATTCCGCTTCTCGCATCCTTAAGCATCCGCCCCCGGCTTTGGCAACCCCTCAGACAGAAGCTCTTTTAATAATGAAAATTGGTTGAATCTCCGGCTGAGACATGGCAAGATTTAGTAACCATGTGATGAAGTTACCACAGCCATACAATGATTCAATAACTCTGTTCTAAATGCCACCATAACTCGGATATTTAAGTCTATCGGTGACAAGTGCGGCAGATATTTGAAAGCGCTTGTAGGTTAGGTTGAGAAACCCAACCTACAATGATTCTTAACTATTCACTTTTTTTCCCTGCCACTAACCTCAAATGGCGTGTACCTTCCTCCCAAAGCTTCTACAATGGTGCGGGTATTAGCAACCATCATGTTTATGTAAGAATCAGCGTCACTTCCAGCGGCACCAATCGAGTCAGAATATAGTTGACGCGGTGCTAATTTTATGCCTGATTCTTGCGCTACAGTAGTAATCAAAGCTGGGTTAATTGTTGTTTCTGCAAAAATTGCAGAAACACCAGCTACTTTAACAGATTCTACCAATTTTCGTACTGTTTGAGCGCTAGGTTGTTCTTCCGTACTGATGCCAATCAAAGTACCAGCAACTGGGATTCCATAACCACGGCCATAATATTGAAAAGCGTCGTGAGTTGTTATTAATTTCCGCTTATTTTCTGGAATGGTTTTAATTTCCTGGATAATCCAGCTATCAAGTTGTTTTAACTCAGCAGTGAGTAATTCTGCATTTTGAGTAAATTTCTCTTTGTCTTCTGGTGATACTTCAATTAACGCATCGCGAATGGCATTAACCATTTGGATCGCGTTATCAGCATCTCCCCAAACATGGGGATCTGGCACTACTTCTCCTTTACCTTTATCCAGTTGCAAAGACTTTACCACTTCCCCTACAGCCACTTTCCGAGCTTTGCCGCCAGAGGCGTTCATCAGCTTAATCAACCCTGGTTCTAAGTTGTAGCCGTTATACAAAATCAGGTTTGCTTTCTCTAAAGCCTGAGAGTCTTGTGGCACTGGTTCGTAAACGTGGGGATCTGTTCCTGGCTTGAGAATGCCCTTAAGCTGAATCTCTTCTCCTCCCACCCGTTCAGTTAAGTCTTCGATGATGGTGCTGGTGGCAACTACGTTGGGTTTGCTGTCTGCGGCTGGATTGGTACTTTCTGAGGAGGGCTGATTACAACTGAATAGGGCAAAAGGTAGAAGCAGCCCCAGTCCTAACCAGGTAAGGTGAGCAAAAGAAAGAATTTTTGGCTTTCTCTTATTTCTTTTTTTCTTTTTTAGGTTTTCTTCCATCTTTCTACTGTGAAGGTGCTGCACAATTAATCTTGCCTATCTTTTAGATTATTTCCATTTATAGATGTTTTCATAATCCTTTCATTTTTAGATTATGCTCAAGGAAAGCAAGATCGAACCACACTAATGAGTACCGTCACTTTTTCACCTGATGCGGATTGGACAAAAATGGTATGCCATCTGAGAGATGTGCCTGTGGCGGCGACAGGTGCAACAAGCATTAACGTCAGCCACTTGGGAGTTCAGTACCGCACGGTAGAGGCGCTGCGAGATGTCAGTTTTGCGGTGAAATCGGGGCGACTGACGGGAATTATTGGACCCAATGGTGCTGGTAAAAGTACGCTGATGAAGGCGATGTTGGGGTTGATTCCGGCTGCTGCTGGCAGTGTACTGTATAACGAGCGCCCGTTGATGGAGCAAAGGGAACTGGTTGCTTATGTGCCGCAGCGATCGCAAATAGACTGGACTTACCCCGCTACTGTCTGGGATGCGGTAATGATGGGTAGGGTGAAGAAAACTGGCTGGTTTCGTCGCTTCTCAAACGTTAGCAGACGAGTAGCGGCAGATGCTATCGAGCGTGTGGGGATGAGCGCTTATCGTGATCGCCCGATTGGGCAACTTTCAGGCGGACAACAGCAACGGGTATTTTTAGCCAGAGCGATCGCTCAGCAAGCGGAGATTTTCTGTTTTGATGAGCCGTTTGCGGGAATCGATCAGAAAACTCAGTCAATTATTTTTGACATCTTCCACGAACTCGCCGACGCCAATAAAACTGTTCTAGTCGTCAACCACGACTTAGGGGAATCTATCACCCACTTTGATGATTTGATTTTACTAAATACTGATTTAATTGCCAGTGGTTCGCGCCAAGAGGTGCTAAGTCAGGAAAACCTTTACCGCGCCTATGGGGGCAAGGTTGCATTTTTTGCAGCTTAGAAAATTAGAAGCTAAGAGTTATTAACTCATCACTCCTAGCTTCTAAATATTTCCAATTACCAAAATAAAATTATTATGCTAGAAGTGTTAATTGAGCCGTTGCAGTATGGTTTCATGCAGCGATCGCTTGTAATTGCCATTCTTGTCGGCCTTTTGTGTGCTGTCGTGGGTAGCTACCTAATGGTGCAGCGATTGGCTTTGCTGGGAGATGCCATTAGTCACTCGGTATTGCCTGGGTTAGCGATCGCTTTTATGGTGGGAGCGAATATCTTTGTTGGAGCCTTTATTGCCGGAGTCTTGAGTACAATGGCGATCGCTTGGATTCGGACGCGATCGCCTATTAAAGAAGATGCGGCAATGGGTATAGTTTTTTCCGCCTTCTTTGCCTTTGGTATTACCTTAATTACTCTAATCCAAAAAGACAACAAAATCGACCTCAACCACTTCTTATTTGGCAATATTTTAGGTGTCACCATTCAAGAAGTCCGAGACACAGCTATCATCGCCGCAATTGTATTAATAATTGTTGTACTGCTGTATAAAGAATTATTGTTCTATACCTTCGATCCCCTCGGAGCGCAGGCAGTTGGATTACCTACCAATCTGCTAAACTTTGGGCTGATGCTGCTAATTGCTCTAACGATTGTTGCCAGCATGAAAGCCGTGGGAGTAATCTTAGTTTTATCTCTACTAATCACGCCGGGAGCAACCGCATATTTATTAGTTAAACGGCTGCACAATGTGATGATTTTGGGGGCGGTAATTGGCATTATTTCCAGTATTAGCGGGATGTATCTCAGCTACTTTTTTAATCTGCCTTCTGGCCCCGCAATTGTATTAGTTGTATCGGGATTATTTGTAATAGCATTATTATTCAGCCCCAGCTACGGGATATTTACCAACAAAAAGTCAGATTCGGGGCAATTATTTCCTGTCTTGCAGGAGTTGAAACAGCTGATGCGATCGCGCTAAAAAATCGCCCTAAAAGTTATTTCTAAAACTTCAACTGTCTAGGCTTATGATTAAAAAAGTCTGAATTTAGGAACTCTGGCATGATTCGCGCTTTTTTCCGAGCCGCTAAAGTTGACAATGCCAAACCGCCCTACGACACAATTCATCTCAAGGTACTATATCCCGCCAAGATGTCGGGAAGCCAACAGCAACTAGCTCAAGGCATTGTGCCAGCAGACTCAGACAAAGCTCCGTTTCCGGTGGTAATTTTCTTTAGTGGGATTAACTGCACGAGCCAAATGTACCAGTGGCTAGCAGTTCAACTTGCCCAGCGGGGAATGGTGGTAGTTACATTTGACTGGGTTGCCGAAAATTTACCAGGGATATTCAGCCTCACTCCAGGTGTTGACATTGCAATGTGGACACCCGATAAATACGGCACTGGCTCCACTGCTTCGGCTTTACCAACACTGCTAGGCGAACTTGAAAGCCTCCAGTCGGAGGGAGTGCTGGCGGGAATGCTGAACTTACAACAAATTATTTTGGGCGGACACTCCGCAGGTGGCAGAATTGCCCTAGAAAATGCCGAACCACGCTTTTTTCCACAAGTCGCGGCGGCTTTTGCCTACGGCGCTCACAATGCCGCCCCGATAATGCTAGGATTTGCACCAGAAACAATATTGCCGCTGCCCTCATCGCTGCCTCTGTTGCTCATAGGTGGCACCAAGGACGGGGTAATTGCGACCAGCAGTGGACAGTATGGACTCAGTAGCGACGCTACTACAGCAGTTGTCCGCACCTTCCACGAGGCAATAACCGGCGGGCGAGATGACACCTATCTGCTAATTCTGGAAGGGGCAAATCACTTTTCCATTGCTTATCCGCCAGATATTACCACTGCTTCACCTTTTGACTTACCAGCTACTCAACCGGAAGAGGCAATACGTTCTCTAGTGGGTGAAACGATTGGTTTGTTTATTGATGCTCATGTACGTCACAAACCAGACGCATCGCAGGGGCTTGAGAGTTTGCTATTGGGTGCTAATCCAACGATCGCATTGTTGGCGCGAAAGTGAGCAGGGGTGATGGTACCGAAGATGCGATCGCTCGTGACGGTAGGCTACAGTAAGCTGATACCTGATTGCTTCTTTGTTAAGTAGACTCCTGAATTCAGAAAAACTCAGCACTGATGTTAAAGATAGTCCTCTACAGGGGAATACTTACAAAGGAGGATGTCAGGAAGTTTCTCTAGAAGCAGTATGCCGCCCAAGCTATGTGATAACTACGAGAATCCATTGCCTCTATTGGCGGAGATTCTAACATAGGTTAGCGATGACGAAGACTAAAGGTTTCTCCGCTTAAACCTGACGTGAAACTAGAATATGGGCTGAATTTTTCCATATGTTTTCTTCCTGAATTGATGCTGGATAGTCCATAGTCTGTTTAAATGAACAATAGGCAGTTTTCTCAATAACAAGGTCTAATTATGAATGAAATTACCAAAGATGAAATGCGTGAAAGACTGGGAAACATAGATCAGATTCGCGACATTCTTTTTGGCTCTCATGTTCGAGACTATAGCAAGCGCTTCGAGCATTTAGAGTTGGAATTATCCAACCTAGATCAAGAAATCAATCAGCGCATTGATCGGATAAAAGATGCTCTTTCCCTTGAGCTGCAAATAGCAGTTGATTCTCTGGATAAAAAAATCAGAACTTTAAGCCTAAATACCCAAAAAGATAGCGCCGATCTTCGTCAACATATCGACCGCACCAGCCAAAACATTTCTAACGCATTGGGAACCTTGGATGATGTTGTCGATACCCAGACAAATGCGATTCGACAAGATATCTCGCAAACCAGAGAGAAACTCCAAGAAGATATCCGAAGTTTGAAAAAACAAGTTTTTGAAGAAATGGAAAAACGCTTTTCTTCAATGACTGATGTCAAACTTTCTAAGGATGATATGGCAGAAATAATGTTTGAGTTTGGCATGAGGCTAAAAGGGTCTAACTTAGTGTCTGATTTGTCAGACGACAGTAGCACAAGTGTAGCTGCCGAGCTTTTGTTACCAGAGTCAGGCAATCATTAGATAAAATTAAATTCCGGCGCGGAATTAAGGTGTATTGCTTGATTTTTTAGCTTTATTAGTTAAAAATTAGAGTAACGGATGGCAGTACATGACTTTATCCAAAAAAAATCAAGCTGAAGATTTTGCTCCCCTAGAAGGGTTGGTGAAGTTATTAATTGACTTAGAGCTTTTCAACCCTCCTAAGGGAGATAGAGAAGAATCAAACGCCGCTTCTTCTGAAGTAAAGACGGTACTTCAGGGGTTGAAAAGTTTGTCAGAAACACCCCAACAGTTTGAAAATAAAGCCGAAAATCTACCTAAGAATTCACTTTTATCGGAGCAGGATTTCGAGGTAGTTACTGTACCTAAGCCTTCAGAAAAATCGCCAACGGTACATCTGGCATCTGACACCATTATCGAGCAGGGGGAGGTAGAGCCTCCTAATTTTCGTTCCCACGCTGGCCCTGGGAACGAGATAGATTTGATTTCATCTGAGGAAGATGAGTTAGATATTCCAGGTGATGTAGCTACGAGTTTTTCGCAATTAAAAAACTTAATTTTTTCAGGGACACTCTTAGAAAATAAAGCCAAAAAATCTCCTGTAGACTTACTACCATCTACTGAGGTAGTGACTGCGGGTGAACCTATTAAAAAAGCGCAGAATGCGTTGATTTTAAGTGAAGATAAAGCCAAAAAATATAGGGAGGTGTCGAACACATCTCAGCAGAATTTAGATGATGTCGATGCTCCAGACGATTCCCTGGCTCGCTTAGAAAATCTTCTGGTTGATATTGGCATGGGTGAATATCGGCACTTGATAGTAAATATTGAACAAAAACTGAAAATTCTAGAAAATCAGATTTATGAGCCGACAGAGTTAATAAATTTACTTTTGCCTTTGATTACAGAGATTTTGATTCTCAAGATTGAGCAATCCAAGGAAGAAGTTGTTGAGGCGATCGCGCCGATCATGGATCGGATGATTGAGAGCAGAGCTGGTAAAGATAAAGTAGCGATGGCTGGCGCTTTAGCTCCGCTGATATCGGCGGCAATTTCCCGACAGATCAGTGACTCGCCGGAGGAAATTGCTAAAGCGATCGCGCCCACAATGGGAAAAGCTATTAAAGAACAGATTTATCTTGAGCGCGATTCGATGGTAGATGCCCTCTATCCGATCATTGGTAGCACAATTTCTAAATACATGGTGGAAGAAATTCGTGCCATTAATGAAAAAATTGAAAATACCTTGAGCGTAGAGGGAATCACTCGCAAAATCCGCGCTAAGGTGCAAGGAGTCTCTGAGGCAGAACTAATCCTCAAAGATGCAATGCCCTTTAATATTCGAGCCATTTTCTTGATTCACAAAAGCTCTGGTTTAATCCTTTGTGAGGTTCAACAGCCTGAGCTACAGAAACTAGAATCTGATATGGTGGCGGGTATGCTCACAGCTATTCGCAGCTTTGTTAATGACTATATTGCACTTTCAGGGGAAATTTCGGAACTCGATCATATTGACTATGGCGCTTCCAAAATTATCCTAGAAGTGGCAGGATACTGTTACATGGCGGTAGTAGTTCAAGGAGAACCGCCTAACTGGTTAATGTTGAGAATCCGGAGTACCCTCAGCAGAATCATTCAAAAATATGGTAAACCAATCGAGATGTTTAATGGAGATACCGCCACCATCCCGGAGCAGGTAAACCATATATTAGAAGACTTTGGAGACAGCTGCACAAAGTCAAATAAAAACAAAGCTACTAAACCACCTACGCTGCTAATACTCGGCTCAATGCTACTGAGTTTCATCTTATTGCCTTGGGGAATTTATCAGTATCGCCACAGAAGCGATCGCGCCATTGAGCAAAATACCGCCCTCGCCTTAGCCTCTAATCCAGAGTTAGCAGTTTATCGTCTTACAGTCGATGCCGATGCCGAAATCCTGAAGCTTGCTGGAAAAGTGCCTAACGAGTATTTACGCCAAAAAGCTGCACAAATTGCCCAAGATACTTACCCAAGTCTGAAGTTAAACAATAACGTCATCGCCATCAATACGCCCCCCGATCCGGTATTAGCAGCAGCTGAGGTAAAGCGAGTAACATCAATCCTCAATCAGATGGACGGCGTTTTCATTTCTGCTAAATATAATGCTCGTAAAGTCACAGTCCAGGGAACTGCTTTGCAAGCGATAGATGCCCAGAAAATCACTCTGGCATTCGGAAAAATTCCGGGAATTGAGTCTGTCACCAACACTGTAGAAATACAGCCAAGTGCGATCGCTACCCGAATTTACTTTAGTCGCGGTACACAAAAGCTCAAATTTAAAGATATAAAAAATAAAATTCTACCAATCCGGGCATTCTTAAGTCAGTATCCAGAGAAGCATCTTATGATAGTAGGTTACGGTGATGCCAGCGACAACCCAAACCGAGATCGGCGCTTGGCACTTGAGCGAGCTAAGACGGTGCGAGATGCCTTAATAGAGCAAGGCGTTGCTCCTCGACGATTGCGAGTTGCAGGAATGACAAACCACCCCTTAGATGTAGATGCTGACCAACCCCTATGGTTAAGTAGGTGCGTCGAATTTGAGCTAGCGACACCAGTTGTCCAAAGTAAATAAATATGTCAAGTATATCCAAAAAAATCTGCTTAGTTGGTGACTTTGGCGTGGGTAAAACCAGCTTAATTCGCCGCTTTGTAGATCGTCAGTTCAGTGATAAGTATCTTTCAACTGTGGGAGTCAAAATTTCTCGCAAAACCGTGGAATTAGAACAGGTAAAACAACACGAAAAGCTGAGCGTAAATCTGCTAATTTGGGATTTAGAAGGTAGTACCAAATTTAAAGCGATCGCGCCTACTTACCTGCAAGGAGCCAGCGCTGCCATACTCGTTGCTGATGTCAGTCGTCAGGAAACCATCGAGCATCTTACAGATCATCTAAACCTATTTTTGTCAGTCAATCCCAAAGGATTTATCATCATTGCCTTGAATAAATCCGACTTGGCTGATGAAGAAAAATTGGCAAAATTGCTCCAAATGAGTAACAATTACCAGCAATCTCAAGTATTATCAATCCAGCCGACTTCAGCAAAAACAGGTCAAGCCGTCGATGAAATTTTTCAAAATATAGCTTACAAAATTATAGAATAGTCATGGCTACTCCAGAATTTCTGTAACTATTTCTGCTTAAGAGTCTCAGCCTCATATTCTTCTCGTTCCTCGGCTGCGGAATGGGAACGCAAGTCTTAGAAGCTCTTGCCTCCACCTAATAGCAAGAATTACCCAGAAAGAGGTGAGATAGTCGCCTCACGTCGCATTCCTAGACCGCAGCCCAGGAACGAGGATAAAGTCTCATTTTGCTTCTTGCTAATTCCGGATTTGCCTAATATTACTACCGAAAGTTGTAATTATGTTTACAAGTTCTGTAAATCCGTACTTTAAAAAACTCTTAGCACCCCGACGCATCGAGTATTTGGCGTTGGATCGGAAATTGAGCATTTTAGATACATCTTTGAACGTGCATAAGTTTGCCGAGCAACCAGATGAGGTAGTAAAGGGCAAGGATGCCCGTCTTGGTTTCCCTGAATTAATCGGGCTTGAAGAAGTTTTCAGCGAAATATTGTCAGGAGAGAAGCAGAATTTCGATCTAAAAGGTATTGCCCGCTCTTCAGATAATGGCTCTCTTCTATATATTGATATTTCTGTGAGCAAATACCAATATAACGAAGAAGACTTAGAAGACTGGTTAATCATCTTCTTTGATGATGTAACCGAAAAAATGTCCATGACGCAAAACCTGGTGCAGAGAACAAACGAAGCAAATCTTTTACTTAGCGCTTTAACGAGTTCTAAAAATTATATAGATAAAATTATTACGTCAATTGCTGAGGTTTTGTTGGTAACAACAGCATCAGGAAAGATAAAAGCCCTAAATAAAGCTGCGAAAGATTTATTCGGGTATAGCGAAAAAGAATTAATTAATAAGCAAATTTCTCAGATTATTACTGACAATGATTTTTTCCAGAAAGCACGGTTACTGTATCCTTTATCTCCTGGTGAATTATTAAAGGATGTGGAAGTAATTTGTAAGACAAAAAATGGTAAAGACATTGTTGTAGCATTTTCCTGTTCAGCTATTGAGACTGACATAGAGGACTTACAAGATTTTGTTTATATCGGGCGGGACATCACCCAGCGCAAGCTAACAGAAGCAGCCGTACAACAGGCAAACGAAAAACTCACCATCTGGGTTAATGAATTAGAACAGCGCAACCGAGAGATTACTCTGCTGAGCGAACTAAGCGAATTACTCCAAGCTTGTTTGAGTGTTGAGGAAGCTTACACCGCCATTGTCCAGATGATGGAACCGCTTTTCCCGGACACGGTGGGTGGAGTTTTTATGATTCATCCCTCAAAACAGCTGGTTGAGGCGGTGGCGACTTGGGGTGAAGATGCGGGAACTGAAGTTTATACAAGCCAGAAACTGTTCTCAACTCATGAGTGCTGGGCGTTGCGGCGGGGGCGATCGCATTTCGTAACGAACACCCACAACCGTATGCTCTGCAAGCATTTGCACCCAAACCCGCCCCCTGCTGAATATGGCTGCATCCCGATGATGGCGCAGGGGGAAGCGATAGGAATGTTGTATGTAAGTCCTTTAGAAAAAGAACGATTAACCGAAGCCAAACAACGGCTGGCTGTCACCGTAGCTCAACACATTGCGCTTGCTTTGGCGAATCTGAGACTGCGGGAAATCCTGAAAAATCAAAGTATTCGCGATCCGCTTACGGATCTTTTTAATCGGCGTTACCTGAAAGAATCCTTAGAGCAGGAAATTCATCGTGCCGAGTGCAAGCAGCAACCGCTAGGCATCATCATCCTCGATATTGACGACTTTAAGAAATTTAATGACACTTATGGTCACGAGGCAGGCGATGCGGTGCTGCGGGAAGTAGGTTTATTTTTACAAAAAAATATCCGCAAAGGCGATGTTGCCTGTCGTTATGGGGGCGAGGAGTTCACGCTAATTTTACCGCAGGCACCTCTAGATGTCGTTTTGGAACGAGCGCAGCAACTTCGGGAAAAAATTAAGCAACTTCAGGTAAAGTATCACGGTCAACCTTTGGGTACCATCACCCTCTCGCTAGGGGTCGCTTGTTTCCCAGAACACGGTTTGACGGCATCAGAAACGATCCAAGCTGCTGATATGGCGTTGTATCAGGCTAAGACTCAAGGGCGCGATCGCGTCTGCGTCTGTGGCTCTTAGCAGCTTAGAGCGTTATGTATGCTACAAAAAGTAGTTAATAGTCAAGAGTTCTAAGTTATTAGCTAGGTACTAATGACTAATGACTCTTCAGCCTTTTGCCTTGAATTATGAATTCCCTGTTTAAAAAATTTTTGGCTACACGCAGCATGGAGTACCTAACACTTGATCGGGACTTGATCGTGTTAGAGACATCCGAGGGAGCGCAACGTTTTGCCGAGCAACCCCAGGAGTTCGGAGCGGGTAAGGATGTCCGCCTGGGATTTCCGGAACTGATAGGATCTGAAAATTATCTGATGGCTGTCTTTGAAGGGCAGCGGAGTATTTTCGAGTTTGTTTCTCTGGGACGTGGAGATAATAATTTTCTATATTTTAATTTATATGTAATTTTGCAGGAAAAAACTGAGGATAATCTGTCCGATAATTTAATTATATTTCTTGAAGACGTAACCGAAAGAATAATTTAAGAACAAAATTTAGTACAAGCTACTAATGGCACCAATCTTTTAGTAAGTGCTTTATCTGAGTCTAAATATTATATCGATAAAATTATTGATTCAATGGCAGATGCCCTGTTGGTAACGACGACATCGGGAAAGATAAAAATAGTTAATAAAGCTGTCGAAGGATTATTCGGTTATAGCGAGTCCGAATTAATTGGGCAGCAAATTAGTATGATTATTGATGATAAAAACTTTTTTAAACAAGCAAATCAGCAGCCTCCATTATTTGCAAATAAATTTAAGAATGTAGAGGCTGTTTGTCAGACCAAAGCTGGAAAAAAAATTTCCGTCGCCTTTTCCTGCTCAGTTATTCAGACTGACGTACAAGATTTACAAAATTTTGTTTATATAGGTCGAGACATCACCCAGCGTAAGCGCGACCAGCAGCGTCAGGTGGCGCAGTATGCTACAACTCGCGTTTTGTCAGAGTCAACAGCACTAAACAAAGCAATCCAAAAAATTCTGCCAGCGTTGTGTGAAAGCCTGAGTTGGGATTTAGGTGAATTTTGGATGGTAGAGGAAGGTTCAGGGGAGGAGGGGAGAGGGGAATATTTGCCCAGTGGCCAATTGCGATGTGTGGAAAGTTGGGCGAGGGCGTTGGTTGGGATTAAAGAGTTTATAGAGTCTACTAAAAAGATTACCTTTGCGCCAGGGGTGGGTTTGCCCGGTCGCGTTTGGGCATCGCGATCGCCCTTGTGGATTAGCGATGTGGTCAATGATGCTAAATTTGAGCGATCGCATATCGCATCTCGTACCCAAATCCACGGAGCATTTGGGTTTCCCATCCAAAGCGGCGGTGAAATTTTTGGGGTGATGACTTTCTTTAGCCGCGAGAAACAGATACCTGATGAAGATTTGCTTCAGATGATGATGGCTATTGGTAGCCAACTCGGCCAATTTATCCAGAGTAAGCGAGCCGAAGCCGCGCAACTGGAGAGCGAAGAAAGATACCGAGATTTGTTTGAAAATGCCAACGACTTAATTCAGAGCGTCGCTCCAGATGGGAATTTTTTGTATGTTAATCATGCTTGGCGAGAAACTTTGGGATATAGCGAAGCTGAAATTGCTCAGATAAAGGTATTTGACGTTATTCATCCAGATTGTCTAGAACAATGTTTGGAGAAGTTCCAGAGGGTGATGTCTGGAGAAAAAATTGGTCAAATTAAAGTCGAATTTATTACTAAAAATGGCGAAAAAATATCGCTAGAAGGAAGCGTAAACTGTAAGTTAGTAAATGGAAAACCTGTTGCTACAAGGGCGATCCTTCGAGATATCACTGAGCGCTTAGCCGCAGAAGAAGCACTGCGCTATCAACAGGAACAAACCGAACGCCTGTTGCTAAATATCTTACCCCAGCCGATTGCCGAACGCCTGAAACGGCAGGAAAACACTATTGCGGAAAACTTTTCCGATGTCACGGTTATGTTTGCCGATTTGGTTGGTTTTACAGAGTTTTCAACTAAAGTTTCGCCGACAGAACTGGTAGAGATCCTTAATGTGATTTTCTCGGAGTTTGACCAGCTGGCTGAACAACACGGCTTAGAGAAAATTAAGACGATTGGAGACGCTTATATGGTGGTGGGGGGTATTCCTCATGCCCTGGGGAACCACGCAAGCGCGATCGCGCAAATGGCACTTGATATGCAAACTGCGATCGCTCAATTTAGCCGGGAAACTGGGCAAGCTTTGAGTATGCGGATTGGCATCCACACCGGGCCTGTGGTTGCAGGTGTGATTGGCACGAAAAAGTTTATCTACGACCTCTGGGGGGACACGGTGAATATTGCTAGTCGCATGGAATCACACGGTTTACCTGGTCATATTCAGGTGACAGCAGCCACCTACGAACTCTTGCGGGAGCAATATTTATTTGAGGAACGGGAATCAATCCAAGTTAAGAGTAAAGGAAAAATGACTACTTACCTGCTGCAAGGCAAAATTACTGCTAATGACTAATTTCACGTTCCCAAACTGGGTCTGGGAACGCGAAATTAGAGCCTGACTTTTATACTTTCTTGCCCCTGAAGGGGAGGCAGAGCCTCCCTAGGCACGTTCCTAGTCAGAGACTAGAAACGAGATTGACTTAACCTTTTGCAGTGGACTTCTCTGGTGTCGCACTGCTGCCGTGGGCAGTTTTCCCATTTTTGTGATTCGTGTGTCCGTTGCCGTTACGCGGCAGAATCACTCCATAACCACCGTGGTTGCGTTCATAAATCACGTTAATCTCGCCAGTTTCGGCATTGCGGAACATATAGAAGTCGTGATCCACCAGCTGCAATTGTTCCAAAGCTTCTTCTGTAGTCATCGGCGGCATGGCAAAATATTTGGTACGCACAACTTCTGTGGGGAGTTCAGGAGTGCGATCGCCTATTAGATCCGGTGCCACTGGTACTTCTTCTAACACTACGGCAGTTTTAGGCTGAGCTTGGGTTTTCTGATCCAGCCGTTTTTCTTTATATTTCCGCAGGTTTCGAGCAATTTTATCAGCAACCAGGTCAATACTAGCGTATAGGTTATCGCTGCTTTCTTCGGCGCGGATTACTGTCCCATTAGCGTAAATAGTTACTTCAGCCGCCTGTTTGGGATTTATCCGGGGATTCCGGGCTACTGATAGATGCACATTTACTTCTGTTGTCAAATTCTGAAAGTGGTTCACCGCTTTTTCAATCTTTTGATTCACGTACTCGCGAATCGCATCGGTGATTTCAATGTTTTTGCCGTGGATGACAAGCTTCATACCGGATACTCCATAGTGTACCGTATTGGTAAATTAGAAAGCTATAGCAGATAATTGCCGCTTTCTTCTGTAGCTATTAAATGCCCGTTTTTTGGGTAGACAAGTGTTGAACAGAGGCAAAACTTTTAGGAATATCAAGGTTTTACCCATACCTACAAGGTTACTCGGATGTTCTTTAACAGCGAGCCGTAGCCACAGGTGTTACCAGCAAGCCGATTGCTCAAAACTACTGTCGATGTTCCTTTTCAGTTATCTCCAGAAAAGCAAGTCTAACTAACGTGTTTTACCCTACGATTGCTCAGCCTTGCTTTGGGGTTGTCTTGAAGATGCGTCCTGTTTCAACACTGTTTGCTTATAACTTCAACATTAGCACTTTGTAATGTACACAACAGATGCGTTTGACTTCTCTTCAAAATCCTTTGCATCTTTTGACATTTCTTGATCCCACTAGGTGAAATATGCAGGAAATTTAAGTCAAATTACTGTTGATTTTTGCGATAATCTTAAGTATGTCTGAAATTTTTGCCTTGGATTCCCGGCGGCAAGTCTTAATATATAACCGAGGGCTGATGTCCTATGCAGATGCTTGGGAATGGCAGCGATCGCTAGTTGCAGAACGTCTAAACGACCCGAATTGTCAAGATGCGCTGATTTTGCTAGAGCATCCGCCAGTTTATACTCTGGGACAAGGAGCAAGTCTAGAATTTCTCAAATTTGACCCCGCAGCGACCGACTGGGAAGTTTTTCGGGTGGAACGAGGCGGTGAAGTGACGTACCACTGTCCCGGTCAGCTAGTCGGCTACCCAATTTTAAATCTGCGACATTATCGCCAAGACCTGCACTGGTACCTGCGGCAGTTAGAAGAGGTATTAATTCGAGTTCTGGATGTTTATGGGTTAAAAGGCTCGCGCATTCCCGGTATGACTGGCGTTTGGCTGGAAGGCTGTAAGGTGGCAGCAATTGGCATTAAAGTCAGCCGGTGGATCGCCATGCACGGCTTTGCCTTAAACGTTTGTCCCGACCTCTGCGGCTTCCAGCGCATTGTACCCTGTGGCATTGCTGACAAGCCTGTTGGCAGTTTAGCCCAGTTCCTTCCCACCATTGACCTCAAGCAGGTGCGCCTGGATGTGATTGCAGCCTTTGCGGAAGTTTTTGATGTAGAAATTAGGAGTCTGTAGTTCTTAGTCTGCCAATCGTGAAACTTGTACCTACTGACTATTGACCTGCACAAAAGCATCCAGGTCAGCGTATAAACCGGCATAAGTTACAGTGGGCGCGTCATAACCTTTGAGATTGACGATATATTGCTTAAACCCGGTATCCTTTCCTGCCAAGGTTAAGAGATAGTCGTGAGTTGTTTCCCCTATGGCAATATCTAGACCAATTTCCTTGGTGGCAGATTCCAGGCGAAATGCTGCATTCACGGTATCGCCAATTGCGGTATAGTCGGGGCGATCGCCACTGCCAGTGTTACCGACCATAGCATAACCTGTATTAATCCCCGCCCCAATTCGCAGATTAAAGGGCAAAGGATATTTATTACTCAGATCCATAGTTATTTTATGGAGGTCACTCAGCGCCTTACAGATATTTAGCATTTCCTCCTGGGTGACGCCTTGGGAACCATGAAACCAGATTGCCATCACTGCGTCGCCAATGTATTTATCCACCCAACTACCATACTGTCGGATGATATTTCCGGCGTGGCGGAACCAGGTGCCAATCACCGCCGATAAAATCTTTTCATCCAGTTGTCGGGTTAGTACAGTGAAGTCGCGGATATCTACTACCATCACTGACATCAGGCGACGGACGTGCAAAGTCGAAGTGAGAGTATCCTTATCTCCAGTCACCGATGACTCATTGTTGCCGGCTGCCGTTGGACAGTGGAACTCTAGATCCGTCTGACCAAAGGTAAGGCGATCGCCATTGCGTAATGTTACAGGAATACTGACTCGTCGCCCATTGACAAAAGACCCGTTACGACTGCCTAAGTCGATCAGGTAAAACTCTCCGGTTTCGGTACACTGCAACATAGCGTGATTTCGGGAAATCCACCGATCCGGCAGCACAAAATTGTTGTCGTCGCTGCGACCAACTGTCCAGCAATTACTACTCACCAACGGGAGATAACGATTGCCGGAGTCGGTGCGAAGCAGCAGATAAGGAGTGGGTCGCAGAGTCACCACAGGCTAAAATATTGACGACAAGTCGTTTAGAACTTTTAATTTTTAGCATATTTCCGCCTCTTGAGTGTGCGATCGCAAAACAAGAGCGAAGCTCGACATCCCTACACTCATAGATTGAGCATTGGTCAACTTGCAGGTATTTTTAAGCCATAGAGGCAGCTAACCAAAACAGGCTGTCTACCAAAATTGTACTTAATACTGCTCCACCAAATGCCCACCAGTGCAGCTGGCGCGATCGCAAAGGTACTAGACCAACACCCAGAAGAACACCTAACAGAACCATCGCCCAACCTGCACCCCAAGGAGTTTTGACTTGAGCGATCGCAGTTTGGAAAACCAGTGATGCTTCGCTTGGTGCGACTTGCATCAAGGTTCGCCAGTGTGGAATTAAGCCAGCTATGTAGAAGTATATATCTGTTACTGCTGTACCGAACAGCGAGCCGAGATAAAACAGGTTTCCCACCATTCCCCAACGCTTACTTATACACCAAAGGGCAAACGGTAAACCTATTGCCTCTATTGGCAGATGGATTGTGGGTTCCCAGCGCCACCAACCCCAATATATTGATCCTGCTAACCAACTCCAGCTGAACCCCAGCAGCAAGTCTCCCCACAATTTCGTTGAGTCACGCCGCATTAGGCTAATACCCAGCCACACCCAACCTATTGTCATCACTAAACTTAACCCAGGCAGCAGTCGCACTAAGGGAGCCTGAACAAACACTGGCACCGAAACCAGAAACGAGGATGCCGCAAAAAGCAACCAAGCTTGACGGGTGCCAATTCCCCAATCAGCAAGAGTCAGAAGGACTTTACCAGGCTGGGCAAGAGTGTCAGAAACGTTAGAAGATGGGTTGGAAGACCAGGTATTGTTAAACAAGATATTGTTAATATTCGTTACTTATGTTTACATCTTTCAATATAACACTGAATATCCCCAGGGGGGGGATATTTAAGATATTAACTTAGTTTTGTTGACAAGAGCAAGTAGGAATTAGGGACTGGGGAGAAGCGGGCTGGTTGTACTGGGGGAAAAGATTAATTAGTTAATTAGTAATTAGCAATTAGCAATTACCCACAGTAGATTAGTAGGCGATTGACTATAGAGGAGACTATGGCTTTATCAAAATGTCAGAGGTTCGCGCTTTTGGGTGTAGGTGGATTAAGCAGTGCGATCGCATTCCCTTTAGAAACGCTGACTATGGCGCAAGAAGCGGTACCCGCACCCAGTACAACATCCCAGGTAAATATTGTCCAGGCGGCGTTTTTAGGCTTTGTGCAGGGGATGACAGAGTTCTTACCGATTAGCAGTACAGGGCATTTGAAAGTAGTGCCTGTAGCGCTGGGATGGGGCGATCCGGGGGTTGCCTTTACAGCGGTGATTCAGCTGGGAAGTATTGCCGCCGTGCTGTGGTATTTCTGGCGCGACATCACGCAAATCGTCACAGGTGCAGCCAAAGCGATCGCCAGCAAAGATTACCAGTCTTACGACTTCCTCATGGCGCTGGGGATAATTCTGGGAACGCTACCGATAGTATTTTTTGGACTGCTGATCAAAAAGTTTATTCCCGACTTTGACAACTCACCCCTGCGGAGTTTGAGTGCGATCGCGATCGCCTCAATTGTCATGTCCCTCTTGCTAGGCATCGCAGAGCGCGTAGGACAGAAAAAGCGCAACTTTGAGCAGCTGGATCTCAACGATGGTATTTTGATGGGCTTAGCGCAGGCTATGGCGCTAATTCCCGGCGTTTCCCGCTCCGGTTCCACCCTCACCGCCGGGTTATTTATGGGATTAAAACGGGCAACTGCTGCCAGATTTTCCTTTTTATTAGGTATTCCAGCCATTACCATAGCTGGCTTAGTAGAGTTAAAAGGTTTTTTAGAAGAAGGAGTGGGGGATGCGGGGCTGATTTCCCTAATAGTCGGAACCATCAGTTCAGCAATATTTTCATATTTAGCGATCGCCTGGCTGCTGCGCTTCCTGCAAACCCAAAGCACCTGGCTATTCATCTGGTATCGGCTAGCATTTGGAGTAGTAATCCTAGCAGCAATCTATCTCAAACTCATCCCCAATATCTAATAACTCTTTCTTCTACGCCCTCTATTGCCTGAAGTGGTTCGTTTCCTCCCAGTACCATGAGCGAGACATCAATTCGTCCAGCCCTAATAACCAAAGTTCTCCCCGACTCCATCGCCGCCGAAATTGGATTTGAACCAGGCGATGCCATAGTTTCCATCAACGGTTCGCGCCCCCGCGACCTCATCGACTACCAGTTTTTGTGCGCTGATGAAGTGCTGGAACTGGAAGTCTTAGACACCGCTGGCAAAAGCCACTCAGTAGAAATTGAAAAAGATTACGACGACGACTTAGGGCTAGAATTTGAAACCGCCCTATTTGATGGCTTAATCCAGTGCAATAACCACTGTCCCTTCTGCTTCATCGACCAGCAACCGCCCGGTAAACGCCAAAGTCTATATTTAAAAGATGATGATTATCGCCTCAGCTTCCTCTATGGCTCATACCTCACCTTAACCAATCTCACCCAACGAGAATGGGACAGAATTGAGCAAATGCGCCTATCCCCTCTCTACGTTTCCGTCCACGCCACCGAACCAGAGGTAAGAACTCGCCTGCTAAAAAATCCCCGCGCTGGGCAAATTTTACAACAATTGCAGTGGTTCCAAGAACGGCGTTTGCAAATTCACGCCCAGGTAGTTCTGTGTCCAGGCGTTAACGATGGCGCACATCTGGATACCACCCTGGGGGATTTAGCATCTTTCCACAGGGGGGAAATTCCCACTGTGGCATCTGTGGCGGTGGTGCCAGTAGGGTTAACCCGCTTTCGTCCAGCAGAAGATGAACTGATACCAGTAACGCCCGAAAAAGCCGCTGAAGTAATTTCGCAAGTTCAGGCACTGCAAGATAAATTCCGCGCCTCGCTGGGTTCTACCTTCGCTTGGTTAGCCGACGAATGGTTTTTAATTGCGGGGCAGGAGTTGCCAAGCGAATCTCACTATGAAGATTATCCCCAAATTGGCAACGGTGTAGGATCTATTCGCCAGTTTCTCAAGGAATTTCAGCAAGCGGCGAAGAAAATGCTACCGCAACGTATCGAGACACCCAGAAAATTAACATGGGTAGTTGGCAATGCTGTTGAAAAAGCGTTTCAACCTATCGTGCAACGCCTGAATCAAGTTGAAGGACTACAGGTGAATATAGCAGCTAGACATAGCAATTACTGGGGACAAGAAATTAGCGTCACCGGATTGTTGACGGGTGAAGATTTGCTGAAGTTAAAGGGAAAAGATTTAGGCGATCGCATTCTCCTTCCCTCTGTCATGCTCAAGCATGGAGATACTCGCTTTTTAGACGACATGACTGTTGAAGAACTTGCCCAAGATTTGGGTACACCAATCTTACCCGTCAACGGCATAGAAGAACTAATCCAGGCTTGCATTCACCCTTAAAGTTCTCATGAACAGGCTGAGCCTGGGAATGAGGTTAGCGAGGCTCTGCCTCGCCTATTTTTTCTAGGGGGAGGCTGTGCCTCCCGAAGGCGTTCCCAGTCTCAGACTGGGAACGAGAATAAACAAACAGATTTGTGTCATCTCTCCAATTGGGGATACCTTAGAGATGAACATCATTCGCGTGGGTGCCAAAGCCTGCCATGCTCTACTGTGTAGCTCCTGAATGTAAAAGCCCCCACAACCAGGCAAATGACCGATTTTGTCGCAGTTGCGGGCAAAAACTATTATTGAAAGACCGCTATCGTCCGATCAAGCTAATTGGTAAAGGCGGCTTTGGGAGAACTTTTTTAGCGGTGGATGAGCATATTCCTTCAAAACCCAGTTGTGTAATTAAGCAACTCTACTTCCCAGAACGAGATCAAACTACTTTTACAAAGGTGGTTTCCTTGTTTTGTCAGGAAGCAATGCGTCTGGATGAGCTGGGAAAGCATTCGCAAATTCCCTTGCTATTAGCTCACTTTGAACAAAAGCAACAGATGTATTTAGTGCAAGAGTTTATTCCCGGACAAACTCTGTCCCAGGAGTTGCAGCAAAAGGGCGTTTATAGCGAAACGCAGATTTGGGAAATGTTGCAGAATTTGTTACCTGTTGTGCAATATATCCACGAGCATCGGGTGTTGCACCGGGATATTAAGCCAGCTAATATTATCAGACGCACTAGTGATCGCCATCTCATTTTGATCGACTTTGGAGTTGCCAAGGTATTCACAGATACAGCTTTGCTCCACACTGGGACGATCATTGGTAGCCCGGGCTACATGGCACCTGAGCAAACACGGGGCAAAGCTTTGCCCTCCAGCGATCTCTACAGTTTGGGTGTCACTTGCATTCACTTGTTGACTGGCGTTCCTCCCCTGACTATGTTCGATATTGTGAATAACGGGTGGGCGTGGCGCGATTTTTTGCCAAGGGGAATGAAGGTAAGCGAAGACCTCAGTCAAATCCTCGATAAATTGCTGCAAAATGCCATCAGAGAACGCTATTCCTGCACTGCTGAAGTATTGCAAGCAGTACAGCAAAGTTTAAATCCCCGTCCTGCACCAGCGGTTCAAATTCAAGAGCGTTCTGCTGTTAATTTTCTAAATTCCAACGTAGAAGTTAAATATACAAAACTGCGGGATTTCTTGGCTAAAAAGAAATGGAAAGAAGCCGATCAAGAAACCTGGGCAGTTATGTGTCAAGCAGTTAGTAAATCACCCAGCAGCTATCTATCCAGTAGTGATATTCAAAAATTCCCTTGTGAGGATTTGTGGACAATTGACCAGCTGTGGGTGAAGTATAGTCAAGGGCGTTTTGGCTTCAGCGTA
The DNA here is from genome assembly GCF_039962115.1 of Funiculus sociatus GB2-C1. Lineage (NCBI taxonomy): Bacteria > Bacillati > Cyanobacteriota > Cyanophyceae > Coleofasciculales > Coleofasciculaceae > Funiculus > Funiculus sociatus. The sequence goes on from NZ_JAMPKJ010000033.1 coordinate 63,449, forward strand.
CAAAAGCAAATTTATCAAGATGCTAGGGGAGAATATCAAATTTTTTGCGAAAAAGTAGGCTGGTTTGTCTACAATCCTTATCATCCCGACTCCGGTTTGAAATTTAGCGACAAAGCCGCACCCGGACATCTGCCATCGCGTCGCTGGGTAGGCGGTTATGAATGGTGGCATCATGCGGGTGCAATGGTTGCAAAACTGGAAGAGTGCGGTATTAGGTAGGGTTTAAAAATTTCTCGTTTCCTCGTTCTTGCAACGAGGAGAAAGTTCATAGTGGGCATTGCTTAGTGTACTATGCACTAGCAGTTTTTTAGTCGTTCTTTAGTTAGGGCGTGCTGAATAACGAGAAAAAAGCGGCGCTAATTAGGGCGTGCTGAATAACGAGAAAAAAGCGGCGCTAATTAGGTTGGTGAGCGCTGCTTAGCTGGTCAAATGCCAGAAAAACCGGTAAAATCGCTCAAAACCCGTGCATCCCCC
>NZ_JAMPKJ010000034.1 GCF_039962115.1 Funiculus sociatus GB2-C1
ACTCCTCAAGCAACGGATAAACATTCGCTGGAAGCTCAATAATTCGTTTCTGACCATTCTTGCAGTAGCTGTCTCCAGTTTTAAAGTCAGCAGCAGTGTGTTCAACGAACCACTTACCATCCCGATTAATTAAAGTTCGTCCTAGCTCCAATTCCCGAATCGTGCGTCCCCGGTCAGGGAAAAAACTTAGCACCAGAAAAATTAAAGCGACTTGATTACATTGAGCCACAGTGCGCTCCGAACGTTTTGTACCGCATTTAGTTCGGGGTGCACATTCTTCTAACAAACGCTGTACACAAGCTTTAAACGTCGGCCATGTTATCCATTTTTTCGACTCATCTGATTTGCGAGGCGTATTATTAACCCGCACCATAATATCACATTCCAATCGGCGCAATTCCTCAATAATTGGAATATCTCTGTATCCAACCCGCTTGTTTGAAACCTCGTCGCGAGATTTGCATTTAGATTCCTTATGATAGAGAAACTTAGCGATTGCCACACTAGCTTCCACAACTTTTAATTCAGTATTTGGGGATGCCTCGCGAGTCTCTCGTAACCATTGCAGGTGTTCGTCGAGCAAGTCCATTGTTTTATCGATAGTCGCTTCATCTCGCTGACCATCAGGCATTAAGCCACTACCAGAAACGAGCTGTTTAAGGTTTAACTCTTCCAGGAGTACGCCTTTGTAATAATGAAGCCAACCCAACAATCTTTTGGCTGAATTAACGTGACCTTTAGCGCTACCTTCACGTAGGGGTCCATCTTGGCGTTTGCGAGTGCCAATCACGCTGGTCTGAAACTTAAAAAAATCGTTAAGAGAGGCTTGTAATTCCCTGGGAATTTCCGGGTCTTTTAACCCATAAGAAAAGTTAGGAGAACTAGGCGTTAGCTTTTTATTAGTGACCCGAACATTATCGCCGACTCGACCTCTGCTGATCCGAATGGGGGGACAATATTGGTGAGCATCCGTTTTAGCAGAAACTTTCCACCAAGACTGCTGATGGCACCAATCCACCATTCTTTTTAGATGCAAGCGATAAGTACGAGAGCTACCAGGATTGCCCAAACTGGCAAAAACTTCTTGTTGGTACTCAAGAGCATGATTCAATTCATGAATAGGAACCTGTTTCATAAAATCTAAACCAGCGTTAACATCTGCTTGTGTGAGCTTTTTCCGATTCGGTAAGGGAAATCCCCATTTAGGTAAGGTAAAGCGAATTAAAGCAGTACGAGTCGAAGCAGTTACATCAGTTTCCTTATCCAAATGTTGCGATTTAAGAGCATCGGAATAAAGCTGATAAGCATCGGCGAGAGTTTGCGGGCGGTTGATTAAGAGATCCATTTTGTTTTCTCCGAGAGTGGTTATTTGTAACGTATTGGGATAAATCGTGTGGCATTCAATTTATCCGAACTTTCTCTAACTTTTGACTGACAAGAAAGCTGGAAAAGCTTTGAGGATATCAGGTTGAAGCTACAAGGCATTTGTCCTCCGTAATAAATATTTGTTAGCAATATTTATTACGGCTATTTAGGCTAACTTCCTAACTATTTGATAGAAATTTATTTAGCCCAAAAAGCAAAAAGGGCGGCTCAATACAGAGTCGCCCTTTTTGGGATTGGATATTTAATTAGTGCTGCTATAGAGCATAACCTTTAGCCGATTAAAGTGTCAAGGGCTTGTTTGCCCGGAGATTTTTCTATCATTAGGATGGAATGCCTCGCTAACTCTTCTGACTGTTCTTTGACTCCATATTTACCGCTACCCACTCAACTTGCTTTGTAGGAAGTAGTTATACAGCTCATAGATATGTAGCGACCTGCAAGTTTACTGGCAATTGTTTGGATTTCACTAACATTTTTAAGCGTGCATAACCTTAGTGGACAACCCCATTAAGCGGCCCGGTGGAGTTTGATCTACGATGTTTATATCAGTGCGAGCGCTCACACAATAATCTACCCATCTGCACCGGGTGCAATCCCAATGTACTAAGGGTGGCTTCTTCATCTCAAAGGGCATTTCACAGCAGGGACTCCTGTCCGTAAACATTGGGTGATAATCCAGCACCTCTAGCTTTAACTCTGGCGTGAATCGTTGCCAACTTATGTCCACTGGTCTGCCGCCATAAGTTGGTTGTTCTAGCATGGGATCATCATTAGCAAACCTTATTCCCTTTTGTGCCCACAGTTCATGAGGTTCAACAGAGGGTTGAAAGTCGAGATAGCGATCTCTAGCTAGACTTCGGTGCTCCGAAGTCTAGCTTCACCTGCTAGGAGGGTCGGAAGTCGAGACAGCGATCGCTATCTAATCCCGTGGAATACACGGCACACATTATCAAAGGATTGCGAAGATTGAGCTGGCTGCGATCGCGCTCTAGCAAATTCTCTAGAACTGGGCAGATTACTGCTTCTCCAGATCCTTGGCGGTGTCAAACCGTTTAATCAAATCTGTAATGATACGCGGGAGTCTTTAAGCCCAGCTCTGGCTCTGTGCTTGTGATATCTGAAGGCAAAAAGTTGGACTTCTGGGCAGTCCATGAGCGATCGCCTAAAGGTGACAAACGCGATCGCGCTTCAACATCTGAGCGATCGCGCCTCACTCCGCCCTAAGTGTCTCTTTCGATTCCTTTGGTGTTTTCTCAAAAACTTGGATGTTTGGCTCCAGTAGCACAAAGCCGTTTTCACTCGTTTGGCCCATCCTTCCAGCGATCGCCAGTCGGGATAGGTACATTTCTCGACCGGCGATCGCCCTAGTGTCCGATCCGTTTCTACATCGTCATACACTGATTGAGCGTCCGGTTCTCAACCGCTTCAATGAAAGGGTCATTTCCTTGAAGCTTTGCCTGCCAGCAGTTGGAGACAACGAAATAGAAAGCAGCTAGATGACCCCAGTAAGCTTTCTGATCTTCTGTCTGAGCATATTTCAGAAGGCTTTTACTAGGAAAGTACATCAGGTACTTGGCTATAGATGGTTCGAGACTGGATGAGAAAGGGTTCATCTTTAAGAAGTGGTTTAAAGTTCAGAGTCAAGCGTCTTGAAGTGCGAATTGAAGCGGCAGTCTCGGCGGCTATCTTGCCGTGCGATCGCTCCCTGTTGCGACAGTCATAGGGACAACAATTTTTAAACATCCAAACATTTAAATCTTTGGATGTTTAAATGCTTTTCGCTTTGAACTGCGATAGAATCTCTCCATCAGGACTCATTGCCGCATCCCATGATTGTGACAGTGGCTCTAAGCTTTTAAACATTCAAGCATTTAAGCATTTAGATGCTTTTCACTTTGAACTGCGATAGAATCTCTCCATCAGGACTCATTGCCGCATCCCATGATTGTGACAGTCGCTTCATTTAAAGGAGGGGTGGGGAAAACAACCACGGCTTTACATTTGGCTGCCTACCTCCAACAGCATGCTCCAACTCTTGTGGTAGATGGGGATCTTAACCGCAGTGCTACCGAGTGGGCTCGTCAAGAAAAATTGCCGTTTAAGGTAGTGGATGAAAAGCAGGCAATCCGCTTTGCCAAACAGTATGAACATATTGTGATTGATACACCCGCTCGACCTGCTCCAGAAGAACTTAAGACCTTGGCATCAGGCTGTGACCTACTGGTTTTGCCCACTTCGCCTGATGCGCTGGCTCTGAGTGCCATGCTGCAAATGGTGGCGGCGCTGCATGCCCTTACTTCCAACTACCGAATTTTGCTAACTCTGATTCCTCCTCATCCCAGCAAAGTTGGAGTAGAAACGAGAGCTACGATTGAAAAGGCCTCTTTACCTATCTTTAAAGCGGAAATTCGACGGCTAGCAGTTTTCCAGAGGGCTGCCTTAGAGGGGGTTCGTGTGTGTGATGTGAAAGACCCCTATGCTAAAAATGCTTGGCGCTGTTATACCGCGGTTGGGAAGGAGATACTGCCATGAGCCGTTTTGACGAGCTATTCAATGCCGCTAAAAAAGTACCTGCGCCTGAGGCCGAGCAGACCAAAAGTACCAAACTATCTAAAAGCAAAGACCCCAACTATATCCGTACAACTGTTTACCTTCCCAAGGAATTACATCGACAACTGAAGTCTGTAGCGGTGTCGGATGAGCAGGAGATGAGCCAGATTGTTGAAGAATCCCTTGTCCAGTATCTAAAATCCCGCTCGACTCATCTAGATGTTTAAATTCTTGTGCGATCTCGCCACTACGTCCTGATAGCGGCGATCGTAGCTACCAGCGCCTATTTTTCTGCCTCATCTCCCCGAAACAGCTATTAAGCCAATTGGTATATTAATGTTCTACTAGCTGGATTTCGGACTTTTCCTGGTGAGTCAGTAGTAGTGAGAGCGCTACAGATAGGCTATAGACAAATTTGGGGAAGCAAGCACGGAACAAACATATCTCCTTTGAAGGCAGATAGCTCAGTTCTGAGCGGTCATTAAACTTCTGGCACGAATCAGGTAGAAAATGGCTTTCATTAGATCAGAGTGAGGAATCACCCATGACCTACGAACACCTCAAAGACCTAAAGCATAGTGCCTTCAAGCGACGAAGTGGCATTAATGAATCCAGCAATGATTGACCCACTAGCTCTCCCCTCACTACCACTGCTTGAACATCGTCATCTACCCAAGTATCCAGCTATTTACTTTGCTCTGAAAGGCAATAAAGTTCTATCGCTCTTGTGTCACTTTCGGGAAATTCGACGAGTTTATGTTGTATCAGCCCACGAAAAATCAAGGTTTCATCCCAGTTTGACAGAAAAGCGCTACATTGGCAGAGCTAACAATCTCTATCGCCGCTGGCTAGCTCATCATCGTTGGAATCAATTTCAGAGTCTAATAATTACTGAAAACATTCAGATAGCATGGCTGGAGTGCGATGACACCAACTTACTACCGGAGATTGAGAAGGCGTTGATTAAGTATTTTTAGCCACGCATTAACGGCGCTAAAAATCGCCTCATGCGTCGAAATCCCAATGCCTCATATGTTTGTACATACATAACCCATGAAATGGAAAAAGAGTTGGAAGAATGGGCAAATGAGGAAGAACGCTCTATGTGTTGGCTTGTTGCCAAATTGATTGAGGAAGCGCTTCTTAGGCGTCGGTAACAGAAGCGCCAACAATCGTCGAGACAAAGTGAGAAGTAGCGATGCCTGTGACCCGAACTACGCACTCCTGACCCCAACCTAGGCAGAACGTAAGCAGGTTTTCAAAAGAACTGTCCAGCACAAATTAGATGTAGTTTAGTAAAAAACTGGATATAAATGTTAAGAAGCAGACGCACTCAGATTAAAAATTCTGCTAAACAACTCCAACAAGAAAGCGAGTTGCAATCCCCGGCTTTATTAGAACTAGCTAGAATTCTTTATGCTCGTTTAAACGAGCAAGGATTTGAATTTCCCAATGAAATCAAAAAAAGCTATCCAGAATTAGAAAAGTTTTTAACCACTAAGCTAGCAACATTCGCCGCCGAAGCCTTGCTGGAGCAGATTAATTTTAAAGACCTACCTGTAGAGGATATAACTGCTCTACTAGGAATTGAAAAAAAACCGATACCCGTAACAGAACCCAAGCTGTCAACCTTAGAAGAGATTCCTTCCTCATCTCCCTTCAGAGTAGGAGTAGAATCTTGCTACCGAACTGATAAATGGAAAAATAGCCCTGACAACTGGGGAGTTTTTGAATCTCCTTGCAAAAATAAACCTAGCAATAGTGTAGAAGTTTATATATCAGGGGGAAATGATGGCGAAATATTAGCGCTTGAAGCCGCCTTGCAAATCATCGATCTAATTGGCATAGATGCAGCAAAACTTCAGTTAGTTTTTGCTTCGCATCTACTTAATCAGCCTAACCCTTGTCTTGCTAAGTTTTCTTTGAAAGGAACCGAAGTCATCAAACAAATAGGCTGGGATAAAAAACATCGGTTAACCATTTCTGAAAAGCTAGCTCAACTTGCCAGCATTTCCTTCCATTTAGGAAGAATGCTGATGAGCTGTACGTGGGTTGAAGGAAAGCCCAAAGGCAATAAAGTTAATGCCAGTGTTAGCGTCTCTCCTCTGTGGGTTGTTAAGACAGATGTGATAGGGCAAAAGAACTTACTTACAGGGAAAGTAGAGCAGCCTGATGAGGTTTATATCACTGTAAGCCCTGGCCCTTGGGTTGATAGCTGGTTAAATCGGGTTGGAGCAAGAGCTGGTACGGCGTTATGTCAGTTTGGTTGGCTAGCTACGAAAATCTTGAAAATTGACCCCTACCACGATGAACTTGCTCTCAAGCTGGCAATTCACCTGACCATGTTAAGCCGGATCAAGGCTAGGGATATAAAACCCTACGGACATAAAGTAGGTGAGCTTTTAGAGGCGGTAGAACTGGAAGCCCAAATTAACACAGCTCGTTCTGATAGGGATAAAGCCCGTGACTTAAAAAATTGCTGGAATAATGCCCTGAGCCTGCTGATGAGTCTGGGTTGGCAAATCATTTTTGACGATGCCACCTACCCGGACTGGATAAGACCCAATAGCAAAGCTGAAAAACCCTCTGGCTGGAAAGACAAGAAAATCATTGATTGGCTGTGGGAAGCCAAACTGACGATTATACCACCAGAGCCAATTCCAGCCCTGCTAGCCACCAAAACGGAGCCTAAGCAACTAAAGCCAGCCCCCAAGCTCGAAAAGCTATCACCTCTCACACCATCTCAAGTGCGGCAAGTGCGGCAGGCCAAAGGATGGAGCCAAGCTAAACTAGCGGGATTTCTGGGAGTGTCGCAATCGCTAGTGACCAAGATTGAACGCGGCGAGCGTCCGATAAATCCAGAACTAGAGACTAAACTGCGAAAACTATTGGACATTCTCCAAGGCTAGACAACGTTCCAGAGCCTAAAACCAGCCCTTTTGTGGGCTGGTTTTTTTACTAGAGGTTAATACGAATTTGTACTATAAAAAATTACCCTAGAAAATAGGCTTCAAGCCTTTACAACATAAGGCTTTCAGCTTTAGTACAAAAATGCCCCATCGTCCCACCAAAACGCCCCATCGTCCCACCAAAACGCCCCATCGTCCCACAAGGCTTTTTTGGAACCATTGCCCTATAAAGCTTTCAGCGTTTTAGTACATCCCGATCAGTTTGAGAAGTTTGATGGGCGTACAGCCCTCCTTGAATCCGGGCTGGCATAATTAGGAAAAGAAAAAACAGCGCCGCGTCGCGAAAAAAACCACCGCTGATGGCAAGGCACAAAAACCACCAAAAATCAGCCGATGGCAAGGCTAAACAGCAGCAGATGACGACTTGGGGAAACCCAAGAAGCCAGCTAACCCTTGACGCAAAACTTAGCCCATTGCCAGTCAATGTGCTGGAAGACGCCTTAACCCAAAAGCATTAGGCGATCGCCTAGTTGCCCTAAAGTAAAAACACACCTATTTAGAGGATTGTTTATGAGGTTGCGAAAAAAGCAGCCATAGTCAAAACCCTAAAACAACAACACCCCCACTCAAACGAGTAGGGGTATCGTGCAGACCTGTTGGTCTGTGGTCATCTTAATAAACGGAGCAAAGTCGCTCAGACAGTCCAATTAGGGAACGCTCTTTATCTTGGCGGATACTCGTTCTCTATCGCACTGGCTGGAACGCGGTTTTAGTGGTCTTCGATGCCTTGTAGCTATAAATTGGCATTCGTAGCTACAAATTGGCTTTGGGTAATTACCATCTAGCTTATCTCGAAATCCAAAGCCAGCGCAACACGCACGCGCCACCACAAACCGCACGACTTTGGCTCCTACAAACCCCACTATGTAAGGAGTTTAGCTCGTGCCACTACAAATATTGGAGTTATTAAAGCGCGTGTGCCGCTGTCAACCTCACTTAGAGGTGGCAGCATGAGTCAATTCAAACTCTTTAAGCGCGGTAGCTGCCCCATCTGTAACGGTCTTCGGAAAGACTGTCGCGAGAACGCTCACACCCAGATCGTCCACTGTCGAGCTGATGTTGTTTCAGCGCCAGGGTATCGCTTCATCAAGCAAGACACCTGGGGCTTCAATATGTGGGCTGTTGACCGGGGACAAGATTCTTGGAACGAGCAAGAGTGGGAAACCCACCGTCGTCAGCTAGCAGCCGGACGAGAGCGACGACTGCAAGAAGAAGCCAAACACTTTGCTTCTCTGCTTAATGTTGAAGAGCGCGATCGCCAAATCCGCAAGCTTCACCAACAGCTAGGGCTTTCTACAAAACATCGGCAGAAATTACGCGACCGAGGGTTAACAAATGCCCAAATTGACGCAGGATTGTTCTTCAGCATTGCACCTTGGCAAGAAATCAGCGGCATCAATGCGAGACTCGCCGGGGTGGATTTGTGGGGTAAAAAGCTGCTAATTCCTGCTTCTGGCATTGGATGTCCGGTAAGGGATGAATTAGGGCGTTTAATCGGCTTCCAGACCCGCTTTGATGATGCCACTGATAGCAAGTACAAGTGGCCCACCAGCCGCACAGCCAAGCGTCCAAACGGTGCCACTTCTCACCTGCCAAACGGAGAGTTACCCATCAGCTGTTGCCGTCCCGCCACGACGGGCGAGATGGGCAGAAGTTACCTCACCACCTCATCCCCCTGCTCAACTCAAAGCATCGGGTTAGCAGAAGGCTTCCTCAAATCTTACATTGCCGCCCAAAAGCTCAATTGTGTGGTTTTGGGTGCCGCTGGGGGGAACTTTACCGCCAGCCGTCAACAGCTAAAAGAAATTCTTGAGAAACTAAGAGCTGAACTCAGCACTCACACAGTTAACTTGTACCCAGATGCGGGAGCCGTTGCCAATCCCGCTGTGATGCGGCAATATCAGCTGACGATTGAGTTAGTGCAATCTTTGGGTTATGAAGTACAGGTAGCTTGGTGGGGTCAGCTGACCAAAGAATCGCCTGACATTGACGAGCTAGAAGACCTGGAAGCGATCGCTATCATTACCCCAGAGGAATTTTTAGCTAAAAGCCAATGCCAGAGACAATCCAGCATCAATCTTCCATTGGAAAATGCTCTAGAGAGCGAACCCGACCCTGAAGAATACGCCGCCTATGTGCAGCGGGAAGCGGCAGAGGAAGCCCTAGAAGCCGCACAAGCAGCCCAACGGGAACAGCTTCAGAAGGAGCAGTACGAGCAGCGCCTAGCAGCCGTACAAGCCCAACTGAGCGCTCTATCTTATCCACCGACACTTTCCCTCAACCAGCGTTACTTAGGGAAAGACATTTGGGACAAGTTACCCAACCTCAAAGGTTCTATCTGTGGCATCAAGAGTCCCAAAAACACTGGGAAAACTTGGGCATTAATCGCGCTTGTAGAAGCCGCCAAGAGAAGAGAACAGAAAGTCTTGCTGATTTACCATCGGCGGATTTTAGGACGTGAAGGTTGCCTGAAAGTCGGTGCGGACTACATTGACGACATCGGTGTAACTGGCAATTATGCGCTGTCTATTGAACTCTTGGGGCATAATCCCACCTTGGGGCTTTGCTTTGACTCCCTGTGGAAATTAGATCCCTCTGACTGGGAAGGAGCAATTCTAATTCTCGATGAAGTCGAGCAGTCCTTAAACCATCTGATGATGTCTACTACCTGTGAAGAGAAGCGGGGACTACTTCAACTGAAGTTTGCCAAAATCATCGAAACCGTACTGTCCACCGGAGGACAAATCATCGCCTTAGATGCCGATTTAACCGATTTGTCGCTCAACTACATCAAAGCCTTTGCTCCGGATACTACACCAGTACATTTAGTTTTAAATACTGTACTCGCTCCATCTTGGAAGGTGCAATTCTCTACGAATGCCATGAAATCAGGCATCGAAGCCACAATCATTCACTCTGTGTCCGCAGGTAAGAAAATTGCTGTGGCGGTGGATTCCCAAAAAGAAGCCGAAGCATTAGAGCGCGACATTCTCAATTCTTACCCTAATGTGAAAGTGCTGCGGATTGACCGCAAGACATCAGAACAGGAATTAATCAAGGATTTTGTCAAGCGCCCTAACGAGGGCTTGCAGGCGCTTGAGCCACAGGTCTTAATCTACACTCCCACAATGGGAACTGGTGTCAGCATCGACATTCCCTATTTTGATGTAGTGGTGGGAATGTTCTTCGGACGCATTACTGACCCCGAAGCACGGCAGATGCTGGGACGAGTGCGAGCGCCAGTCCAGCGGCTGGTATGGTGTAAGAAGTTTGCCTCTGACTCTGGCGTAAGTACATCGCCACTTCCCGATGTAGTTAAGCGTACCTGCCACCAGTTCCACAAAAGCACCTCCCGGATAGTCAATTTGGCAGCTGCACTAATTGAAGCTGAGGTTGACGCTGTTGAATTGTTTGAAACAGCGGCGGCACTCCTTAAAGGGAATAACTTTAATTGTCCTCATTTTGATATGTGGGCATCTTTGCAAGCGCGGCGTAATGGGTCTTTGACGAATCTTCAAGAGAGGTTAATCGCCGGGCTAAAAGCCGAAGGGCATGATGTTGAAGTGGTTAATATCGGTCAATCAAAGGAAACAGCTCATACCATCAAAGGTATTAAGGAGGAATTAGAGTGGGAAGAGGCGACAGCACTCGCCACTGCCAAGGACATTCCCTTAGAGGAAGCCAAGCGAATTCTTAAGACTGACCGCTCTACTGAGGAGCAACGCTTTCAGGCTCGTAAAGCTGTCTTGAAAGACAGATTACCAGGAATTGAGCTGACACCGGAGTTTGTTTACAAAGCAGCAATCGCCGAACATGGTCAATGGTTGCGTCAAATCAAGCTCTACTGGAGTTGTCTCAATCCCGATAAAGTGGCTTTGTTGGACAAAAAGACTTGGTTTTATCATTTAGCGAAGATTCTACCCTTCCTGCCAGACATCCGTACTTACAGCTTTCAAGTGAAGGTATTGCGAGATTTGAGACTGTTGGAGTTAATCGAGAGTGGGGAGGTGTTGTCAAATTCTCATCCCCAGGTGCAACAGAGCGCACAAAGGGCATTTAAAGACAGACGCCGAATCAAAACTGCCCTCAACCTGACAATCAAGCTGAGAAAGCCGGGAGACGCTAAGAGCAAAGGGCAGACCCCTATGCAAATTGTCAGCCGCTTGCTGGAAAGGCTTGGGGTGGAACTTGAGCAACTGGGGTACGACCACAAGCAGGAAGAATGGCTTTATGGGATTAACGAGGAATTTTGGCACGACAGCGACCGCAATGGGGTGTTACGGGCGCTGGATGAGAAATACGCAGACTTAACGGCTCAAGTGCCTGCTGCGTCTAATCTTCGGGCGGAGGAGCCAAAACAGCGCGATCGCTCGGCGCTTTATATAAATAATATGGAACGAGGCGATCTACCACAAAGCTATATAGAGCAGGCAGTCCAGACCTCAGACAATGCAGTTTTTGTTTCGATGAGAGCGGTTGAGGAATTTGGCCAATTTGAGCCAGAAGACGGATATCACATCTCGATTAAAACCTGTGTTCAATTGCTTCAGGATGCTGTTGAGAAAGGCATTGATGCCATCAAATCCCTACTTAAGCCCTGGCGCTCAGAGAGACGGTGGGGAGCTGTGCTATTGCTGGAAAGGCTTTCAGAGGAAGCTTTTAGGCGGTTAGAGCAGATGTCTCCGGATTTCTATAACTGGCTCGATGAGTCCTTTTTGCCCCTAGAAGGGGTGGGATAGCGATCTACGGAACGGAGTAACCCACTCCAATAATAGACATCTTGCATGAATCAATCTTCATCCCCACATTTGATAGGGCTTTCCGAGTAACCATCTGTGTAAATCTCGTGTACCCTACGGGAAGGCTTACGTCTACATCTGTGTAATAACCTTGGTGTTTTTTTGGGCGCTCGATTGGACTTTCAGTTACATCGACGACCACGACGCTCCAAGTGTAAGCATTTTGGTACAGTTGCTTTTTACCAGGCAGTCGGAACTTGCCAGATTGCATTAATAAGGTTTCAACCTTCTTTCCTCAAGCGACATACCGCAGATTCTCTGATTTCCCAACTGGTTGCAATGTGAAATTGAGTACGATACTCCCGCCAATACTCCATCCAACACTAGAAGTAATTGGTCTTCGACACTCAACTTTGCCTGCCCACCTCGTTTGCCGGTGCGGTCTAACTGAGGGTGCAACACTTCTACCATCTGCTCAAACGTTTCACGCTCTCACGCCACACCTGCGTTTGAAAGCACTAGGTTTAAGGAATTTGAGTTGCTCGTAGGTCATTGCTAATCCTCCTTAACCCACTTCTAACTGTCTTTTTCCTATTCACGCCAGAGGTCTATTGGCTTGAATGCACCGCCTGATGGACAATTGGGAGTAATATTTAGAAATGCTATTCTGATAAATCTATGCCTCGTCTCAAGCCAGAGGTGGCGGCAGAGCTGGTACTGACTTCCCCACTGCCACTCACTTCTCATCCAGCAGCGGTGTACCTTTCTCTTTTGGCACCCGGATCTCGACCGACGATGCGCCAGTCTTTGGATGCGATCGCGTCTCTGCTCACTCAGGGTCAGTGTGACGCGATGACGCTCAATTGGGCGGCGTTGCGGTATCAGCACACGGCAGCGGTGCAGGGAGCGTTACTGGCCTCGCGAAAGCCTGCGACGGCTATAAAAATGATGTGCGCCTTAAGGCGGGTACTCAAAGAAGCGCTGCGACTGGATTTGATGGATGCGACTGCTTATGCCAAGGCAATTGATTTACCTCAGATTCGGAGCAATCCGGAACTCAGGGGCCGTGCTTTAAGCGAGGATGAAATTGCGGCGTTATTTGAGGCGTGCCACAATGACTCGACGCCTGCGGGTGTTAGAGATGCGGCTTTGATCGCGATTCTTCGGGTGGGATTGCGTCGGGCTGAGGTGGTGAAATTAGAGTTGAAAGATTTTAAGGCGAGTACGGGAGAACTGAAAGTACGGGGCGGTAAAGGCGGGAAAAACCGCACGGTGTACCTTCCAAGCGATGCTATTGTACTGGTGGAAGATTGGTTGAAGGTGAGGGGACGATCTCCAGGTGCGTTGCTGTGTCCTACTTGGAAACAGGGTCGCATCCATATCAGGCCTCTAACGCCCCAAGCGGTGCTGATGATTCTTCGCAAACGGGCACTGGAAGCTGAGGTCGATCTGTTTTCTCCTCACGATTTTCGGCGGACGTTTTGCTCGGATTTACTGGATGCGGGGGTTGATATTGTGACGGTGGCTGCTTTGGCGGGACACTCTTCGCCTGAAGTGGTGGCTAAATATGACCGTCGGGGAGAGGAAACTAAACGAAAAGCTGTGGAGAAGTTATCAATTCCTAGCAAAGGGCGAACTACCAAATAGCGCAGTACTATGGCAGGCTCCCACGCTTTACGAGGCGTATGTCGGGAGTTACTCACCCGCTGCGAGAATGCATTTGTTCGAGATACATCAGTTATCAGATGCGTCATCATCGTCATCTAGCATGAGGACATAATCAGCCATCTGTTTAGCGTAATGAAGGACTCTAGGCACTTCCAAGAAGTCCTCATATTGCAAAACTCCATGACGGGATTCGTGAGCGATCGCAGCTAAGTCTAGTAAGTTATCCTTGTCATCCTCTTGATAATAGCCTATGGCAATCTCCACAAGAGAAGGATGTACCCAAGGTTTCCCAGGCTGCTCTATCCTAGATAAATCTTTGGGAATGTCACTCATCGTCGAAGACTTATTACCAAGACTAAAAAATACACGGTCATTGTCTAGATTTTTGAATAGACCAGTAATAAATCCAGATACTTTTTCCCCATCCATCCCAAACCACTCTGATGTTTCATCCCCAGAGCGCAGCCGGATAACACGCAGTCCAGCGAATTCCTCAAAAACGGGTTTGTCTCGCTCGGCAAACGATAATCCCTTGACTGAAATTTGTGTATCCTGTAGCCACGTCCATTGCTGACGGATATTCTGAGCTAAACAGTACAGTAATGTCGGCTTGCCCCTTAACTCTTTCTTGTTGAGAGTCTCCTGAATAAATGTTCGGATTTTAGCTTTACCTTTATCGTCATTGGTAAAGCCTTCTCCCTCCTTGTTTATGCGGGTCAAGGCTTCATCATAGGCTATCCATGATTCTAGACCGGGAAAAATAGCACTAATTTCAGCAGTCAAAGAAGACATTTTGACAAGGACGGGAATTGTTTGGGGTTTCCCATCACCGCTAGTTTCGGAAGTTCGATTGACTAGCCATAGTCCTACTTCATTGATAGGGGTATCTTTGTTTACCTTGGGAAGTGTTATGTGAGATGGAGCCATTCGCACTCCTAAAGAGCGCAACAGGTCGATAAAGCTACAGATAGCTTTTTGGCAATAATTTTTTTGTTCGGGAGTAATAAATTGGCTGACAAGTCCCTCATCAGCAAAACCAAGTCGAATAGAACTTTTGGGGTCTCCCCAAGGTGCTAGCAAAGGTTTTTTTTCATTTTCTTTACCCTCTTTATCTTTTTCTACAAATTTCCAATAATTTTTCTCATAAAGTTCAAACCAAACTCCCACTTTTCCAAGTAGTTTAGATTTAACAGGCTGCACAAGAGCAGCTATCTCATCCCTTCGCTTCTTTATAGCTATTCCTCGCTCTGTACTGTTCGGTTTGGATTCCGGAGATAAATCTAGGCGCTGTGCTAAGCCAGCAACTTCATGTACGCAGATAGCCACTGTTAAACCTTCCGGAAAGGAGTAACTTCCCGGTGCTGCCTCTGGCAACCCTAAACAGTATTTTATAGCTTTGAGACGTTCTACCAGATTCTCTTCATAGATGTACCAAATCCAAACTGTTAAATGTTCGCCAACGGATGAACGAATTGCACGCCGCAATGCTGCTTGTTCGCTACTACCTTCTTCATAAAACTGCTCCAGCCTCAACTGAAAAGCCTCTTCCGTTTCTTCAGGTTGTGGTTGCCAGCTAAGACTCTCTAACTCCTGTTTTGTCAAGAGTTCTTCGCGACGCAACTGGTAATCTGATTCTGACTCTCTTTTTTTCTTAACACATTTCTTCAGTTCGGTTTCCTGTTTGCGTAACAGTCTTTTTTTTCTGGCTGCAAATTGCTTATCCGTTTCGGCTTTTTTCCTGAGAATAGGCTCGTCAAAATTTTTTTCTGGCTTTTTCAAGTCAAAGAACTGACTTGACTGCTTGTTTGTCTTATAATCTTTACGTTGACAATCTATTGGTTGCCAATAGTCCTTTAATACATCAGCTATTTGGCTTAAAAGTTGGTGAGTATTGGCTGTCGGTAAACCTTTAGCTACTTTATGCTTGGGTTTCATCCCTTCTTTATAGGTAATGCCAATGTTAGGATTACCTATTAAAGCTTCCGAAGAATTAGCCAATATTTGTTGCGGAGTCACCGAAAGAATATCTAATTTTTTCAGCAATATAGCTAAGTTTTCATCCCAGTCGGCTACACGGTTCTTTAATACCATCCGGCAAGAGAGGAAATATTCTGTCAACTCATCAGGATTTAGTGCTTTTCCCCAATTTAGTTGGGTGCGGATGTAGGCGTTACTGCCGTGACTCTTTGACAACTTAGAATCCTTGATACTAAGCCAGCGTCTGACGCTTGGCTTAACATCTAGTCGGGGATAATGTAAGTCAGGCTCCTGCACCATCCTCAATTTTAAAACTATTGAATAATAGTAAGTTTGTCCGTCTTCTGTGTAATTTAATGGCTGCCAAGATATTAACTCGGCTCCTTGTCCACTTGATGGTATAGTTCGGTAAAATTGAATTTTTTTGCCATCCACTTCAAACTCTAGTCCTGGTTTGGTTAGTTCTGTCGCTAGAATGTGAGGCAACGAAATAAAATCATTGCCAGAGAGGTTAGCAGTTCCATTGGGATGAGTCAAAAAATGATTTGTATAGGATACCTCTCTCTTTTCCCAAACCAATTTGTCAGCAGACAGATAACTCATTGCCAATTGTCGTTCCTGAGCAGTGATGCCAATTTTCCTTCTATTGCAAGGTTCGTCGGGAAATTCTGTATCTATCCAATAAGACAAGATTGCTGACAAATATTTTTTGGGTAGTTGGTGAGGACTGTATAACCAAAAATCCTCTGGTTTGGGTGATACTTTGCCAATGTGAATTAAACCAGGAACTAGTCTTAATCCTTTATAAAGGGACTTAACAGGAAGAGCTGTTTTATCAATGGGTGTCTTATCCCTTTTGGCTGTAATCCGTCTGATGACTTCCTTTGCTTCTTCAGGGAAATTCATCACATAAAATCCTTGCAGGGGTAAGTCAGATTTTAATCTGAAAGCGCATAAACGAATTTTTGGATATACCATAAGGGATAACCTATCAGTAATTAGAGATTGACTTGGGGTAAACCAGAAAGGTTTTTAGTTTTTGCGATCGCATGATAAAAAGGACGATAGAGAGATTGCACTACCAAGCGATCGAGTAGGGGAATTTGCGAGTCATTTTCAAAATAAGGACGCAGTAAATTTACAATCCCGACAAGGACACTGGTAGCAGCAATATCTTCTTTACCATCTTGGTTTCTAGCGGTATTTATTCCAAACTTGGCGTCACACCAAAAAACTTGTGCATTGGCATTACCACGAATCAGACGACCGATTACCTGCCAAAGAGAAACAAGAATATCCCAATGCACAGCCTTTCGATCCTCTTCGGGTAGAGTCCTTAATTTCAGCGAGAGGTGCAGCAGGTGAAGCCATTGACGATACGCAGCGTCGCGAAACTCCTTACCTAGTTTCTTTAATGTTTCCCCTGTTGCTGTTTTATAATTGTCGATTGCCCAACGGTTGATGGAGTGAATCGCATAAGATAAATCGTCAGGAACAGGGTGAGGTAAAACTAAAAAGTAAGCCGCTCCAATTACCGCGATTCCATTCTCATCAACAATATTATGCCCTCGCTCAAATGCTTTGATTGGACTAATCAGAATTGGTTCAGGTCTTGTAGCAAAATCCGGCGAACGCCCCCGTTGCAACAACTTATAATTCTCTGGGTTGTCGTCCCAAATTTCCGAGTCTTCATCATCCGGAGAAAGAGCTACGATATTATCTTCCCAGCCTAAATTTTTTAGGCAATCATAAACCAACCTAACTTGTTTATAGCTATTAACCATTAATGAAATTTTCCTACCCTTCAATTCTCTGATATTGTCATTTAGATAGTCTTCTTTTACTAAATTGGTAACAATTTGTTCTAGGTTACGATGCTTATTATCTCCAGCTCCCGACACAGAGATAGGGTTTTGATGCTTATCAGAAAATTTTAAAAACTTTGAGGTTATGACTATTTCCTTTGATGTATCTGGTACAAGCACTCCATAGACAGGTACATCAACATGATAGGCAGGGGATTTCCCCGCCCAACTTGTTCCCGACATCAGCAAGAGGTGGGGACTGGCAATATTATCTCCTTTGAATAATTCATCAAAATGCAGTAACAACCAACGTCCAACGCCCGTGCAACGGAAAAACTGTAAGCTGCCTAATGACTCTCTATAGGATTTGTGGTACTGAAACGCCAATTGATTCCCCATTGGCATTGCTGGAATAATCGCGTTAAAGTCTAGTGGGGGAGCATCAAACCACATTGAATCTGATGTATTCAGATTGAGGATTCCTTGCACCTGTCGCCATTTGCTCATCATAAAGGAGAGCTTGCTTTGCAGAACACAGACTAGCAAGGCAAACTCTAGTTTTACAGCAATTTCCTTGATTTTTTCCGGGGACAAAGGAACAGTTGCAGTTTGCTCAATCCATTTCTGAATAGCTGCACGTTTTTTGTCTTTTTTAGCCAACGGAAATAAGGGATTATGCTCGTTGTCTAAATTTCTGATGTATGGCTCAAATGTACCCTTCATTAAGGCATCGCATTGTTGAGATTGTTCGGCATTATCCGGGTCTGTTATTGTTAGTAACGTAGCTACCTCTCGCAACAATAGCCAGTCCGTAAAATAATGCTTGGAGTCTCGCCATTTAGCTAAGTCATTTTCATTGCTCAATAGGTGGTATATTTTATCGGCTGTTCCGTTGGCTATACGGCAAGCGTCCCACCAATCTGAGACAATCTCATTCTCAAGAAGTATTGACTTTTCATGCTTCAATTTGGCTTCAACATAATCGTGAAGCTTGTTCAACCAAGCATCTCTAGCAGGCCTGCACAATGTCTGATCGGGGCTAGATGCTTTATCCAGATAGGCCTGGTGTTGGTCAACTTCATCCACGATGACCAAATCGCTGCGCCTACAAACCAATTCAAAATACAGGATGCTCTCTCGGTTTATTGCTTGTGGAACCCTGCTATAAACTAAGCTTCCTGGTGTGGCAATCCAGATCGAGGCGTTAACTGGATCGCAGTCTTTTTTATGAGAGGGACATACACCGTAAGCTGGACAAGCTTTGTTCTTGGATGATGGCTTTGATTCTTCTTCATTGTTTGTCTCTATAGGTTCCAAGTTAAAACATGGCTGCGTACCAATTTCAAATGATGTAGTCATCTCAGGCTTCACTGAAGGTGTCAATAGGCAAGTATTACTCAGCCATTGGAACCCCGGATGGTCTTGGTTAAAAGCTTCATTTGGATTAGAGTTGTAAACGGCTTTGTGTAATCTATTTAAGTGGCTAGCTTTGTTGGAACTCCCCAAAATAGGAGCCACGTCAGTAATTCCAACTTCGGCAAACATCTTAGTCAACTCAAAGATTTGTAGCACATCCGCTACTACCAGCGTGACGTGCAATTTCTTACGCCACGCATAGACTGCTAAAACTTTCATTAAGTTGGACTTGCCGGATGACACCATCCCTACTAAATGCAGTATTCTATTGATGGTTAAAGTCTTAGCATCAACTAATTCTTGGGTGTCATTAAATACCTGTAACTTGACTTTACTAAAACGGCTTACCCACTCCGGGGGTAGTCCCCTATTACGCCTTTGCTCATCCATCCATTCGGCTGTTTTCTTAAGTTCAGCCCAAGATACTGGTAGCGGATTCCTCAGTTGCACACCAGCTACATTGTGACTTGGTGGACGTTGAAAATTAGCAATCAGAGGCGATATTGCAACGGTTTCCTTTTTCCCTTTTACTTCGCACTTATAATTTCCAGCTTTTGCCCAGGCAAGCGCCTTTCTTTGTGATAACTCTACTGACTTATTTAAGGCATCGTTATAAATCTGGAATCGGTTATTTGCAACTGTAATATTGGTTCGCCTTAGATATTCCCAAGATTCTCCTACTTCATAAACTTCATATCCACGAATATCTGACGGAAAATCTCGATAACGCTGTAGGGCTTCTTTCCAGATAAATGGACTATCGAAGTGTGGCAAGAGATGACGAGCGAGCGCCAACATTCGATACTGATTTTCCGTCCAATTTTGACATTCTGGGTGCGAAGAAGGATAACCAGTAAGCAGCACCCACAGACTGTCAGCATTAGTGCCAGGAACCAAGACGCTCAACAAGTACAGCCCTAACTCGACTGCACATAAATCTTTATCTAAATCATCTTTAAGAGATGCATACCATTGAGCAGTATTTCTCATTTTTAAATTCCTAGTTTCTTGATAACTTTCTGTACAAATAAACTTTCAAACATTACCTGAGATTTCTTTAGCGGCACGGTACAGTAACCCCTGAATTCTTGAATGTACTCCTGACCATAACTTTTCAGTTCATCAGGAAAGACAAAAAAGGATTCATCGTAGGGCTGATGCTTGAGTTTACGAATAGGCTGATTGACTTTTTTGGCTAAGTTATATGCAGATTCCCAAAACTTTACGTCAACTGCCCAGACTGTTCCATCTGGAAAAACTAAATGTAAATCATATTGGTCGAGTTCTGGATATAACTTAACTTTTAGTAGGTTTAACTGTTTCAATCTCTCTTCTAGCCTGAGTTCTGCTTTCCCTGGACGATGAATAAAATATCGCAAATCCTTCTTAAGCCAGAAGATTTCATCATACTGAGTATCGGCTAAAGGGACAGGATTCTTTTTTTCCTTAGCACAATGTTTGTTTTCACACTTTAATTTATCATCTTTGGTCAGATACATTAGACCACCACAATGACCGCAACAGTAAAATTTTTCACCTGACTTGTAAGACTCTGGAGCTTTTTCATAGCTATTTAGCAGAAGGTCTTGCACTGGCTTAAAATCTACTGCACTATCAACAAAAAATTGTCCCTTTGTTACCACAGGTGTTTCAATAAGATACTTCCTAAACCTCGTATATAGTTCAGGGTTTTGTGCAGCTTTAGTCATTACCTCATTAATCACTTTCTTTTGGAAATTCCCCCAGTCATCGAAGTATTCCCCTGCTGTTTCAATACAAAACCCACTCGGCTTTTGGTCTTCTATTAGTTGCTTATCAAGCCATTCTTCAGGGCAATCAATTTCTATATCCCAATCTTTTAAGGGGCGCTGCGCCCATCTGGACACAAAATCAGGAACTCCTTGTATCGGTTGACGCACTCCCGCTATTAAACAAGCAAGTGCCAGCTTCTCTACCCCTAATTGCAAGGCAGCCGGATATGCCCAGAGGCTTTTGGGGATTTGCTGTTCATACTCACATAAACCCTTGGCTATCTGTTGCAGGGTATCCTCTCCTAGCAGACTCCCCTTTTCAAGCGTTTGGACTTCCTCGCTACCCGTAACTAATGAAGTCATGTCGTACCTTCTGTGTCCTGTTGGCGTCCTCATGGCCTTAATCTTTCCCGCCGCCTCCCAACGCCTGAGAGTATCCACGCTAACCCCAAGGCGCTCCGATGCTTCTTTCGGACTAACAAACTCTGAAATTGGTTTTTCCTCAACGAGACTCCTCTAATATATCAGCATTACTAGATTTGCATAGATATTTATTAGAATATTGGTTAAGTAGTTTGGCGGCATTGGATGTAGTCCATCTAGACGGCTATCTTTAGAAACGTGGCTCCCCCAGGACGAATGCCAGCGCGACGCTTGTCTCCCACCGGCGACGCTCAAAGTGGCTATGTGTCTCAAAGAAAAAATTCCCCGTCATGTTTAGCGCGATCGCCTCTTTCCATCAACCCCAACCAGCGAAGCACTCACACTTTATAAACAGCCTAAGCTGTCACCCAAGACAAGCACATAGCAGCGACTCTAGCCTCTGAATGGGCAATAGTGACTCAAATGAGGCGACAATCAAGGGTTGTCTCACTCAGGTCATGTAGAGGAACGCAGTGTCAGTCAATGCCGATAAACCACACTTGTGGAAGCCAGATATCGCCCAGTCAGTAGACTTCTACAACAGTTGGTTCATGCAGTTCGCTCCCACCGCATACCGCGATACTCGCATTGCCACCACTATCTCTGTCGAATCCGCCTTAGCCCGGACAGCTAATCTCACCAACATCACACCCGCCGTGTTACGGCAACATCCAGAAGTTCTGCCTATGCTACGCATGGCGACAGCACCGCCTATCGCCCGCGATCGCTTGATTGGTCTAGCGGGAGTTCCGCCCAACCTTGTCAAAAACATGGAAGAGAAACAGCGAATTCCACCCCGGATGAGCAGTATATTATTTGATGCTGAACTTCAGAAAATCAGCCAAATCCTTGCAAGACTGGCAGACAAAGACATCTTTTCATGGTTGGACACGGGGCAGGAACCGACCGATACACAAGTTCACCGAGCAGCGACAATTGTTGCAGATCGTCTATGTGGTGCGCTTGCTGACCCCATTGTTCGCAATGCCCAAGAGCGCAGACAGCTGGCTACAATTAGGCAGTGGCTGGAACAGCGTGGCTATTCATACATTAGGGGAGGGGCTGGGTTAAGCTTTCAGACGATGCAGCCTGGAACTTTCTCGTTTCGGCTCAATATTCCGGTGAGCTTACAGGGAGGCATTAAACAGGTTAATATCCCGATTGACACTGTAATTAAGCCGCTTCAGTCCAGCCCTAGTGACTTACCGTTACTGATTGAAGCAAAATCCGCTGGGGACTATACCAATCCCAACAAGCGACGCAAAGAAGAAGCTATTAAAGTCGCTCAATTAAGACTCAACTACGGCAATAATATCCGTTTTATTCTGTTCCTTTGCGGTTACTTTGATAGTGGCTATTTGGGCTATGAAGCAGCTGAAGGAATTGACTGGGTGTGGGAACATCGCATTGATGACTTAGGGTTGTTTGGAGTGTAAAACATAAGCGGAATGTCAGCGACTGAATTAACACGAGCATTGCTAAATAAGCAACTTGATTCTGCCAAAACCCAAACTGAGCGAAATCAGCTTGGTCAGTTTGCCACATCAACGGCACTGGCAACAGACATTCTGGAATATGCCAGAGGGCTATTACCATCAAACTTCAAGATTCGTTTTCTTGACCCGGCTTTTGGGACTGGCTCCTTTTACTCCGCATTATTGCAGCGATTTTCGTTATCACAAATTGTTTCGGCAGTAGGTTACGAAATTGATCCACACTACGGGGATGAAGCGATTAAGCTTTGGGGTGACACGCCGCTACAACTCTCTATCGCTGACTTCACCCAAGCTAAACCTCCCAACTCTGACGAAGCTCTAGCTAACTTGCTCATTTGCAACCCGCCGTATGTCCGACATCATCATTTGACCAGGCTTGAGAAGCTGCGGCTCAAAAGGACAACGGAGCAGACATCTAGTATAAAGCTGAGCGGGTTAGCCGGACTCTACTGCCACTTCCTCTGTCTTTCAGATGCCTGGATGGCTTCTGATGCTCTGGCTGGGTGGCTAATCCCCAGTGGGTTTATGGATGTGAATTATGGACAGCAAGTAAAGGAGTATCTGCTCAATCGCGTTACGTTGCTGCGCGTTCATCGTTTTTATCCTGATGATGTGCAGTTTGAAGATGCACTGGTGTCTAGTGCAGTTGTTTGGTTCAGGAAGGCTTTGCCACCAGTAAATCATGCTGTTGAGTTCACTTATGGCGGGAGTCTGACAGCACCAAAAGTGAGAGAGTTGGTTTCAGTGGAGGTGTTACGCCATACGGTCAAGTGGACTAAGTTTGGGCTGGGGTATAGTAGCAGGAATTCCAATGGTCAGCAGTTGAAGCTTAAGGACACCGCCTCTACTGAGGGAATGCTGCTTTCCTCTGAGGGCAGAAATTCCGAATTTCTGTCGTTGAAATTGTCAGACTTATTCACGATTAAACGGGGTTTGGCGACTGGAGCTAACCATTTCTTCGTGCTGACACCAGAGCAAGTTTCTACTCACCAACTGCCTCTTGAGTTCTTAAAGCCGATTCTGCCGAGTCCCCGGTTTTTATCAGTTGATGAGATTGAAGCTGATAGTGTTGGTAATCCCATTTTGAAAAGCAAGCTATTCCTGCTGAGGTGCAACTTGCCTTTATACGAGGTGAAAGCCAAGTATCCGTCGCTTTGGAAATATCTCCAAATGGGAGTAGAGAATGGAATTAGCGATCGCTACCTGTGCAAGCATCGCTCTCCCTGGTATTCACAGGAAAAGCGTCCTCCTTCCCCTTTCCTCTGCACCTATATGGGGCGTCAGAATACCAGCAGGGGCAGACCCTTCCGATTTATCCTGAATCACTCAATGGCGACGGCAACCAATGTCTACTTGATGTTGTATCCGAAACCAGCTCTGGAGAAGGCACTCTTGAAGAAGCCTGAGTTGCTACGGTTGGTGTGGCAGGCTCTCAATCAGATGGATGATGAGACACTGATGGGTGAGGGTCGAGTGTATGGGGGTGGACTGCATAAGCTGGAGCCGAAGGAACTGGGTAACGCGATCGCAGAGAAATTTCTTGAGATTTTACCAAGTTTAAGCTATGTGGCAAATCCACTGTCGGAGTCGTTACTATAGTTGGAATTCATTCATCGTCTTTTTCCTCCCTACTGAGTCGCTCCAGTTGCTCCACATACTCCTCCAGAAGTAGTTCAGGAATCAGCCTGATGACGTTTTCCCCATCTCGGAATTTCCATGCCTTGCGGATACCGATGCCCACTCGAACAGAAGGGTTGATTTCTGTCCCTCTCGTAAGTTGTGGCACGGGCGTCGTATTCCACCGAGAACAGAAAGTTATTAATCTCACAGCTTTCTCGCGAGAGCCATGACCAGAGTTCCGTGGCTACTAGGTTGGTCGGTAACGGGATACCAAACTCCAAGGTATACCACCTCAAAGCTTTCCCCGTCCGTGGTGCGGCAACGTTAGGGTTCTATGGTTGTCCACTGTTGGAGTTGGGATCTCAGATTGGATTCGCTCATGTGCGCTCTTTATTTAGAGCTTTTTAAGCCTAATTATCTAGGTCATAGAAAAAATGTACTATAAATTTTATTCATTAGGGGACGCGGGTTGTGCGCTTTTTGTGTGATTCTAAACTCCTAATCCCTTACTGCCAAACTTCAGTTCCAACCTGAATTCAAGCTTAAATATGTACTCGCATAGCTGGTCAGTACCTATTTAATAGGTATCGTACATATTTCTTCCGATGACGAGCATCCGAACCTTGACCTAGACATTCAAGCGCCCACCCGATGGAACCAACCCAACAATCAGGCTCTCAATCAAACATTCCACGTGGGGCGTAATCAGAATATGGATGTTGGATATTCTGAACTTGAGAGGTAATGCCCTACTCTCAAGCACGACGCAGAGACACCCAAGTAAAAGCAGAGAGGCACTGGAAGTGAAAATTGAAGTGATTGACGATCGATCCCCCCATTTGCCAGATGTCATAAAACTGGGGGATGCCAATAAAAAAACTGGTAGTGGTAAACAGGTAGTGATATTCAATGGTCAAAGCCTTATACGGTAGGGGGTGAAAGTAGATTTATCACTACTTCTATACCACTACCAAAAAACTCTTGGTTTTCTTCAAAATAGGCTAACAGCCGGGGAATTTGGTCATGGTAGCCCAATTTTTCCAAGATTTCGGCTTCGCTACAGAATAGACGCTGAGCAATTTGCAAGCATTCGGAATCGCTACTAGCAGGTTTGAGGTGTTTAACAACACAGGTCGGGTTTCCAGGGCGACGAGTATCTTGGGCAATGTAGGTTTGACCAAATCCACCTCTGCCCAGGCTATCGATTATCTGATAGCGTCCGTCTAGTAGCTTGCCGAGCATTGGGTGACTTACTGAGGTAGATAAATCAAATCATCAGTAGCAGTATTTCTGGGCAAAGGACTTTACTCTCAAGACGTATGGAGCTGGCGTAAGCTTTTGGTGCCTTAGCTTGAAGTTCATCAGTCTGCTTTTCGGGTAAACAAGTGAGAATTTAGGTTCGATTACTAAGATGAAACTGGCAAACGTCTATTTACCTCTCGGACTCAAAAGTCCAGAATTATGCGGCTTTTTACAAAAGTTCACATTTAGTTAAACGGTGAATCGATTTTAGATTTTCGATTAATTTCGCCCTTACTGGAAGGTTTGCAGATTTAGAAAAGTCGATTTTCGGCTTATTCCGAAACAATTCGTAACGTATATAGAGCGCTCCTACCGTTGGGTCTGCATCTACGATCAAGGGCGAACGGGCGTTGTGACTAGGATGATTCCCAGCGGTCAGAGTCGGGGCTGGCAGTTAGAACTAGGGACTTGGGGAAGTGTTTTAGATGTGTTGGAGCAAACTTGTTACGAATGAATATCAACTACGCCATCTGGCGAGTCATCAACTGGGCAAACAGCCCCTCCTGAGAAGCCAGCTCGTCAAAATTGCCCTGCTGCACGACCCGACCGCAGTCAAGCACATAGATGCGGTGAGCGTTGCGGATTGTGCTTAGCCGGTGGGCAATCACCATCCGGGTAACTTGCAGCTTGTCTAGACTTTCACTGACAATTGCCTGTGTTCTATTATCTAAAGCACTGGTAGCCTCATCAAATAGCAAAATTCGGGGTTTCAATACCAAAGCTCTAGCAATGAGAAGCCGCTGCCGTTGTCCCCCAGAGAGATTGCTACCCCCTTCACTAATGACTGTGTGCATTTGCATTGGCATGGCTGCGACATCGTCAGCAAACCCAGACATTCGGGCGGCTTCCCAAGCTTCATCGAGTGTAATCCGAGCACCACTAGCGATGTTGTCGAAAATGGAAGCAGATGTAATCCGACCCGCTTGCAGGACTACACCCAACTGTCGGCGCACTGCGTCAACATCCAACCCAGACAAATCTTGACTATCGTAATAGATGGTGCCATCTTCGGCAGTTTCAAATCCTAGTAACAATCTAAATATGGTGGATTTACCGCTCCCAGAGCCGCCTACCAGTGCAATAAACTCTCCAGGCTCCGCATATAAGCTCACATCATCCAGCGTCAGGGGCCCATCTTGTCGGTAGCGGAAGGTGATATGGTCTACGACGATTCTGCCCATGAGCATGCCTGGATCAGCTTTGCTCAGATCCACTTCCGGTATAGTCTCTAAAATTGGCTGAGCGCGTTTCCACTGAGGGACGACTTGCAAAGCGTTAGTAACTGTATTGCTTACGTCCGTGGCACCTTTGATAAAAGTGCCAAAGGCGCTGTTAAAAGCGAGGAAAGTGCCAATCGTCAGTCCGATACCGCCTGTAGTTTGAGCCTCCTCCAGAAGCTTGATAGTAAACCAAAAGAGGACTCCAGAAGTCAGCGTCGGCATCACTGTATTGAACAGTGCGACAAGGTCTTCAACGTTCTGGGTGCTAAGTTCTAATTTTATTTGCCGACTGTAGTTTTTACTCCAAGCGGCGAAACCGCGCTCTTCAGCCCCAGCGACACGCAGTTTAGAAATGCCATTGATAAGCTGCACCGTCTGCCCAAAGATATTTCCCTTTACTTCCAGTAGTGGGCGAACCTTGCGGACGAGGAACACGCCAGAAAGTGTGGTGATAGCGATCGCAACTATTGCCACAGCCACAGCGACTAGGGCTAATTTCCAACTGTAGTAAAACAAAAGCCCTAAGTTCAGTAATGAGAACAGCCCCGTGATCAGAGTAATTAGGGTTGTGCCACTGAGTTGACGACGAATTGTACTAATTGATGTAACGCGAGACTGAAGATCTCCTGTAGTGTACTCGCGGAAAAAAGATACTGGAAGGTTCAGCAGCCGATCCCAGACAGCGGCTTGGGTAGAAGCATCCGAAACCGTTTCCACCCGCAGCAGGGCAAACCCCTGAGCCAGCCGAAATAGCGCTATCCCGAAGGCAGCAACCAGCAGCCCCAATCCAACTTGCAGCAATAACCCTCGGTCACTATCCGGAATCGCGTTATCAATCAGAATGGCAGTAGCGTGGGGTGTCAGCATCCCCAGCAGCGTAGCGGCAATGCCTGTTAAAAAGATAACAAGCAACTCTCTCCCACGACCCTTGAGCGCGAATCGGAATATATCTATAGCTTTGAGGACTTTATCGGGCAAAGACCGATAAAACATATAAGCACAAGGGTTCAGCGTCGAGGCACTACGGGCATCGACAGGAACACGGGTTCTATTGGCTGGGTCAAAGATTTCGTAGTGAGTAGCCGAAACAGGCAGCAGCGCTACTGGTTGGTTGTCCTGCTGGGTATAGGCGACTAAAGAACCACAGTCCCTCTCCCACCAGTTGTCCCGTAGCAGAACCTGCCGCATCCTAAGCCTTGAAGCCCTGACAATTGCCTCTAAAGGGTCTTTAACCCGCTTGAGGTCTTGTGAGCGAGCAGGGGGACGAATTGTCACACCGAGAGACCTTCCCACAGCACCCGCAACAACTAACAAAGGCGTGCCTTCCAGGAAAAATGTCGCTTCTTGAGTTCCCAGTGACGAGGCAAGTTCACCCAGAGCCTCTGCTGTCACCTGACGATTGAGACGTTCCCGATCTTGAAGGCGCTGTAGTTCTTCCTGTGCTTCCTGCTGCTCTAGGAGATTAATATAGTTAAGGAGTTGAGTATGAAGTTGGGACAGTCCCCCAAGCAGGGTATCCGGGTCTCGAATTGCGATCGTCGTTTGGGTGGCAAGTTGAACTTCCCCCACAGCTTCCAACCACATTCCGTCGGTTAGGGGAAAAATTCCTGCTGCCGAATCTAGAGTTACTTCTTCAAATCCCATCCAGCGGACATTTCCTTGGCTGAGGAGTACCCATGCGATCGCACAACAGAACTTGGTAGCGTCCTTCGCCTCTGACTCAGGCTGAAGCGTCTCACCATCAACCAGGGAAAATCGCGCTTCTCCTGAAGCCTTTACCTGAATCACTGGCGTAGTGACACCGGAAAGTCCAGCATCGATTTGCTGGAGCCAGCTCTCTACCAAGGCAACCACTCTTGTATCCCCATCGGCAACTAACTGCCTAAAGCATTCTCGATCTACCTTCAGCAGTTCTGTCTCGCCAATCGGCACTGCCAAGAGTCGGCGCGGCTGATTGCCACTAGGCTGAGTTCCAAACAGTGCCTCTCCCGAAGCGCAACTGAACAGATAGCGGCGAGTTCCTTCTACAACGCCATTTTCAACCGTAACGGCAAACAGCGCTACAGTGCCAGATTGAACTACCCAAACGGTCTGTGGTTCATCCAGTAGTATTGGCTCATTGCCTTTAAGACAGCACAGTTGCCCTTGTAAGTCTGTGTTCGTAAGTTGGTTGACCATGTTTAAACTGCTTAACCCTCACTGCGTATCAACCGCGAGTACACTCCCTCCACTTGCCACAATTCTTGGTGGGTGCCTCGTTGCATTACCTTTCCACGTTCAAGAACGATGATTTCATCACAGTCCCGGATGGTACTCAACCGATGGGCAACAATCAGGCAAGTACACCCCCGCCGCCGCAGATTCTCGTCAATAATTTTTTCTGTTTCCGCATCTAGGGCACTGGTGGCTTCATCCATGACAAGAATCGAGGGGTTGTTCACCAAGGCGCGGGCTATTTCCAACCGCTGTCGCTGCCCTCCACTTAAATTCGCGGCACCTTCGATAAGGGACGCATCAAATCCCCCAGACATCGAGAGAACCACATCATCGATCGCAGCATCGCGGCAAGCTCGCACCAAGCTTTTATCTGATACTGTGGTATCCCATAGGGTCAAATTGTCTCTAACAGTTCCGCCAAACATTGAAATATCCTGCTCCACCATAGCGACGGAGTTAGTTAGTACCGATTGCGGAATCTGATGCCTAGGTAACCCGTCAAAGCGAATTTCTCCCTCCCAAGGTTCGTAGAGTCCGCTTACGAGTTTGGCAATGGTAGACTTGCCAGAGCCACTCCCGCCTACCAGGGCGACTCGCTGTCCAGGCTTGACCGAGAGCGTAAAGTTTTCAATTAAAGGTGCTTCTAAGCGGCTATAGCCAAATGTGATGTTTTCCAGCTCGACGTAGCCTTGCAGACGTGAAGACTGAATGGTTTCATTATCCTTGTGACTTCTGCTTTCTACTTGTGGATCGACCGGATTGTCCAGCACATCATCCAGGCGAATCAAATTACCTTCCATTTCTTGCAGGGTACTGCCGAAGCTAACAAGATTGTTGACAGGTAGCAGAAAGCTCTGCATCAGTCCTTGAAAGGCTATGAGCATCCCAATGCTAAGGTGTCCGTTCATCACCCGTAAACCACCAACAACTAACAAAGCCATAGATGAGAGCGAAGACAAGAGTGCAGGTAACACTGAGAACGTCTGGTTGGTCACCCCCAATTCCTGCTGTGAATTGATTGCCTTGGTGTAGTAACCTGACCACCGGGCAAAGAAATCTGACTCCAACCCAGATGCCTTTATGGTTTCTATACTTTGGAGAGCGGCAATGGACGCGCCAGCCGCTTTGCCATACTCTTGGATTAATCGCTGATTTGCATCTACGCGCTGACGGGAAATCCACTGCAAGGTGAAGACATTCACGGCTGCAAAGCTGACTACAACCGAGGTTAGTACCGCGTCATATTGCAGCATGACTAGCGCGTAAAACATGACCATCACCGCATCAATAGCTGTAGTTGCCAATCTCCCTGAAAGAACATCAGCAACTTGGTCGTTGAGACTAGTGCGGTTACTGATTTCTCCGGCAAACCGTTGGGCATAGAAACCAACAGGTAAACGCAAGATGTGCCAGAGAAAGCGGCTAGACATCCCTACAGACAGCTTGACTTTCAAGCGGCGCAGATATCGCAACCGTAGTAGCGTCAGTATTCCCTGAAGTATAGCTGCGATCGCCATCCCCAAAAGTAGTGGTCGCAACCAGTGCTGCCGCCCCTGAACGAGGATTTCATCGACAAACACCTGGCTAAATACAGGTACTACCAGCCCGACGAGCGTCAGTAGTAATCCCGCCAGTAAACAGTAAGCTAGGACACCAGTAGCACCCTGTAGCCGTTCCCACAGCGCTCTCAACAGGTTGGGTTTACGCCCCCCTGTCTGGAACTCCGGACCCGGTTCCATGACCAGCACCACTCCCGTATACCCCTCGTCAAATTCCTGTCGAGACACTTTTCGTGGTCCAGTGCCGGGGTCATTGAGATAGACCTGCTGCTGGCAAATTCCCTCCACGACCAAGAAGTGGTTGAAGTTCCAGAAGACAATGTAGGGAGGAGACAGGTCTTGAAGTTGCTCCAGTTCCTTCTTAAAGCCTTTAGCTTCGAGTCCATAGCTACGGGCAGCCTTCAGCACGTTGGAAGCCTTGCTGCCGTCGCGGGAAACCCCGCACTCTCGACGAAGTTCTGGCAGTGGCACAATCCGACGGTAGTAACCCAGAATAATTCCTAGAGCAGCCGCCCCACATTCGACGGCTTCCATTTGCAAAAGCGTTGGGGTTTTTACCCGCCTGCTTTGACCTCTCAGCAGTTTTTGCATCTGCTGCAAAGGATTAATCGGTGCCGTTAAGGTCGGATTAGTTGATGCCACTGACCGACCTCAGGATAGGTAAAACAAACGTAATGGGAGCCCGCTCTTCCACCTTGACTCGAACAACAGTGGTAGTTCCAGAAGAGATTTTCAGTTGCGGTCCCTTGGAAGAAGACCAGTTGTAGCCGCTAAAAGTCGTGGAATCCAACTTTAGGTCTGCGGATACTTGCATTACTCCCTCCTGCTTGTCAGACATCAGACCTTCAACCACTTCTGGATTGCCCACCACATTGGCTGCTGACTCCTTTGTGATTGGAAACCCAGAGACAGTTTTGACAGTACCTAGGATGCCGCCAAAGCGTTCCCGTTTCACGGTTTGTGGCGTAATTTGAAGCGTCATGCCCGGTTGAACTTTCTTGCCATCCCCAACCGCAAAATAGGTTATGCCAACTAGCAAGCTGGATGGATTCTCTGCGCCTATGCTCCCCAATCGGGTTCCCGCCTCAACAACCTGCCCCGGGTTAGTAGTGATTTCTAGTATGCGTCCGCTGTGTTGACTAATAATCTTAGTGTTGTTACCTAATTGCAGTTCCAGTTTGGTAATCTCTCGCTGGACTTCTTGAATCTCTTTTTTTCGAGTTGTTGAAGTTTCCAGGTTTTGTTGAGCTAGAGTTGCTTCCCGGCTATCCTGCTCTTTCAACTGAGTTCGGAGGTCGGAGATCATACTGAGGTTGTCACGATTAGCCTTTTCTTGCTCCGTTTTCTTAGCATCTAGTTGCTTTAACTGGGCTTCGAGATCGGCGATTTTATCGCGGTTTTCCTGGTCTTTTACTTGTGCATCCAGAAGTACATCATTCGTAATCACTCTTTCCTTGTAGAGCTGCCTACGAATCTCCAGTCTCTGCTTGTAAATAGGAGTCATAGCCTGGGCTTGCCGTAGGCTTTGCTGGAGGCTCTGGCGTTGCTGCTGGATCGATTCACTGCTTGTTGATTGGAGGAGAGGCATCAGGGATTGGAGTTCCCGAATGCGTTGCTGGAGGTACTGGCGTTGTTGCTGAATTGTCCGTTTTTCCTGTTCGTTACGTAGCCCTTGGAGCGAACCGACCGCTTGGTCTTGTGACTGTAGTTCCGCCAGTTTATCGCGCTGCTGCTGTAGTTGCTTCCGGAGTTCAATTTGGTCAAGTGTTCCTAATACCTGACCCTTTTTGACCATATCTCCAACCTTGACATTTAGAGCTAGTAACTGCCCTGAGCTTTTCGATTGTAGCGGCACAACTTGGCTGGGATAAATTAGTACCCCTCGACCCTCGACAGTAATTGGAATGCGTCCATAAATACTCCAAATCAAAGCTACCACTACCAAGGAAGCCAAGGAGGTTAAAGGCAGCCAGCTCTTGGGACTGACGACCTGCATCAACTGATCTAGCCTTTCAGGAGAAGATAGACGCTCTAGTGACTCTTTTCGGAATAGGTTTTGCTTTTGTTCAACCATTTACCCTCCTGTAAAAGTCATGAAGATAAGTAGGTACTTGTAAATAAACTGAAAATGGCTTTTAGATAGAAAGCGCTGTCTGGAGTTAAGCGCTTCACGTTAAATTTGACCTACCTACTTAAGGCAATAACTAAGTAATAACGAATTTTCAGAGATGCTCACGATACACAATTATTTGGTAGGACTAGCAATTTTTTCGGTTTTGCTTGGTGCTGAACTGAGAGCTGCACGTTTATTTGAGAGCTTCACGTGAAAATTACAAACCTCAAGGCGTATTGAGCAAATCTTTTCGTTTTAAACAGCTTTTGTAGCTTAAACACTCTTAGTTTAGTGTTTACATTCAGACTAAAAAAAGCAGCTAAGCAGGTACATTTAGCTGCTTTCTCTATATTTACAGCGGTTTTCACTTTGCTGCAATACGGTTTGAACTCTCCCCCCCTCCCCTACGAGGGGAGCAAGACTGGGGTTCCCCTTCCCTAACAGGGTTCCCTGTTAGGGGGTTAGGTTTTTTGATGTACTTCACGTAACTGAAAACCGCTATAGTTATTATTTGGAATGTCTGCCAGCATACACTTGCTTAGACTGGGCCTGTGATAGCGCCCCCTATACCGGCACCGGCAGCAGCCCCCTCTAATACGTCCTTGGCTGACACTCCTGGATCGCCACTGGCGGCTCCAACTACACCACCAATTACTGCTCCCGCGATAATACCTCCAAGTCCTCCTCCGGCAACTGCTTCTAGCTCTTCAGTACTTAGCTCATTTGAAGTTTGAGCTTCAGCTTTATCTTCGGGTAGTGGCGAGTTTGACTCTTCAATCTTTTCCATTGTTCTTTATCCTTTTGTAAACGACTTGCAGGTTGCTGATATTTGCAGAATAGCTAGTTACTGCTTTTCATTGATACCTGCTCTACTAATAAAAGCTTAAAGAATGCAACTTCTGATAACAATGCACGATTCTTCGGTAAGACTAACAATTTTTTTGCTAAACAAATGTCAGTTGTAAGTAGCTGCCTGAAATTAAACTAAGAACTCCGATTACAGAAATTTGAACATAGAAATAGGTGTTAAGCCAAGAGCTAACACCTTACACTCTATACCGAGCAAATTAAATTCCTCTCAAACGGCTCAACATCCAATCAAATCTTGTTCCAGCTAGTGCCATGCTATCTAAAACATTGGAATCTAGTTCATCCTCATATTCAACATTGTCATCGAGTGGCTGACCTTTGCTATAAACACGCCTACCATATCCAAGCCGACTGAGCATCCCCTGCAATCTATTTGAAAGCAAAGTAGCAATTACTCGATAAAAACGGGAAGCAAACCCTACATCTTGCTGCAATTTTGCTGCCAATTGCTGTCGGGGAATCGACAAGACAATCGAGTCTTCAAGGGTTTTGACAGTCGCAGAAGGTAAGCGAGCATCAATGAAAGGGGTTTCTCCGGCAATTTCACCCCTTGATAATCTCGCTATCTCTCGACCTGAAGTTTCGCCATCCTCCAAGACGGCAAAAGCACGGGCTAAGGGATTGCGCTTATCTTCACAAACAGAAACAGTCATTGTTCCATTCAGTAGAATATACAGCGCATCCACAGGTCCTCCTGAATGGATGAGTACGGTATTCGCTGCAATTTTTTGCCGACTGCCTGTAGCAATCATCCAATCGATGTCACTGTCATTCAATCCCCCCAAAACAAACAGCATATCCCTCAGTGCCTGACCTTGAGCAAGCTTGCTACGAGTAAGCTGAGTGACAATGCTCTGTAGTCTGTCTGAAAGTAGAATAGCGATCGCGCGATAAAAACGGGAAGCAAATCCTACATCCTGCTGCAATTTTGCTGCCAATTGCTGTTGAGGAATCGACATCACAATCGACTTTTCGATCGCCTTCACAGTGGTAGCGGTTGGACGAGTACCCAGGAAGGGGATTTCTCCCACTACCTCACCACTTGACAACCTAGCTATCTCCCGACCTGAGATTTCGCCACCCTCCATAGCCGCAAAAGCACGGGATAGAGGATTGTTATCAGCTTGAGAAACCGTAACGGCTAAGGTTCCATCCAGGACAATATGTAGGGTATCGGCAGCTTTTCCTTCCTGAACAAGGACAGTACCCGCAGCTATCTCCTGCTGACAGCCCGTAGCGCTCATCCAATCGATGTCACTATTACTTAATTCTTTCAGTAGAACTTCTGTCATAACTTTATCTCCCTATTTCTTCTAAGGGGAGGGTGTCCCGAATTACCTCACATCTCATAACTTTGATGCTTTACACATATAGGGTTGTTCGTAATTCATCTATAGTCTTTTTGAGGCGAATCTTCGCTTCTAGGGAAGCCAATTCCTCTAATGTCAAATAGGTCAATGCTATTAACATCAAAGGTTGGTTATTAAGGCTAATTAACTCCCCTACATATTCAGCATCAAAGCGCTCCAAATTTTCTCCAGCAGTCTTTACTAGCGCCTGTAAAATCTTAAAAGCCCCTTCTGAAAGTGGTGGCTGACCTCGGTAGTTTTGCAGCCTGCCCCCTTCTCGGTAATGCGGAAACGCTTCCAACCCCAGAAAGCGTAAGAACCAATCAGCCCGATAGTGTCCTGTAGCAGCTACAATGCCTCTGTAGTCGGCAATCAGTTCATCGAGTAGATTATTTCGCATCGAGTCAAACAAGCGGCGTGTGAAGTAGTGGGTACATTCATGTTCCAGCCGAATTGTTAGGGATAAGTTCCGCCACTCCGATTCCGAGAGTCCCATGTTGCTGGCTGGGACATCACTGTAAGCACCATCGCTCAAAATAATCAATCGATCCTGATAAAGCTCCTTATGGGGGATGATCCGCCTAAACTCCTCTGCCCAACTCGATTCCGAGCAATTCAAAGGGTTTTGAACTTCCCATTGTTGTCGATACTGGCGAATCCGATCCCAGTTGTTGAAACCAGCAACCATGCAGGCTCCCATAGACGAGGGGACTGGTTTTGGTTCATTACGCATTGTTAGCGCCTGTACCAGAGAAACAAAATCCTCCCGGTTTCCGGTGAGCAAAACTGGGATAGCTCCTGCGAGACTTTGATGTATTATCAACTGGAGTTTCTCTGGTTGCTTTAAGACCAAACCAGTCGCCTCAGCCATACCATCCACTAGCACACCCTTACGGGTAGCACAGCGATATGTCTCGGTCTGACTGATGCCCTCCTGGATGGGAAACTGTAACTGAACCAATACGCCCTTGAGTGATTGAAATGCTCCGACTACTCTCGCTTGGGCGGCGTATTCCTCCCAGGCGGCTACATGGGCTTCGGGTGCAAGGGGAAATTGAACGAGACGTGTTAAACCGCTACGGTCAAAGACGTTTTGATTGTAAATCAGCAGCTCTTCGGTTTCTGAGGCACTGGCACCATAGGAGGTCAGTATGCTCTTGCGAAATTCCTGTTGGTTCATCAAATGCGATCGCCTCCAATCAGTAGTTTCCTTAACTCAACCCTCAGTCTTCAATCTGAGTTGCAATCTTTTCCACTATCTGGCTGAAGGGATGATCAGGGTAGCGTAGACAGAAAAGTTCTTTACTCCCTAGCAAAATCATTTCTTCCGAGAGCGGTATAATCCCAGCCACGGCTGTGTTGTAAGTTGCCTCTAGCTGTTCCCGCAAGGCATCGAAACCTAAGGCTGGCAGTACCTTGTTGACGACCAGCAGCATCTTGGGCACCTCCAGCTTTCGAGCCACATCCACCGTCACAGCAGTACCTTGGAAGTCTTGGCTGTCTGGACGCAGGATGACGACTAGAACATTAGAGATACCGATAGAAATTAGAGTTTCTTCGTTGAGTCCGGGGTGAGTATCAATGAACAAGTAGTCCAAGTTCAGACAGCGAATAATTTCCTGAAAGCCATCATTGAGACGAACTACGTCATACCCCTGGCGCAGAACGCGGGAAATTTCTCTAGCTTTAGTACTAGAGGGAATGAGGTAGAGGCTACCGTTTGCTACGGTTGTCTCCCCCTGTTCCGCCTTGAGAAGATTGCTAACGTCGTAAGCAGCCTCTTTAATGTGACAGCGACCCCATAGGTAGTCATTGAGGGCAAAGTCGATTTTTTCAATGTCTAGACCGAAAATGACGTGAATCCCTGGCGACTGGATATCAGTGTCAATAATGCCTACCCGTTGCCCGTGACGGGCTATAGTAGCCGCTAGGTTAGCCGTCAAGTTTGATTTACCAGTTCCACCACGGAACGAGTGAATAGATACTATTTTCGCCACAGTGTACCTCCAGGTATAAAACACTATCAAAGCTTTGATATGACCCCTCTCGACGACGTGCTGAGTTCTGGTGCAAGCTATCTGCCTGATTACAGCCACCCAAAAGTGGGAGTAGGTGTACCTTGGTTGCGGATTTATTGACCATCGTCTACCACTCGAACCTTGAGCTGTTGAACCCTTTGTTGCAATCGCTGATAGTACTCCGTCTCAGTTTCACTAGCTGTTACCGATTGATTTCTGAGCTTTTGCACTTTTTTCTGCAACTGCTGAAAGTCATCCGTTTCCGTAATTTCAGCGACTTGGCGAACCTTTTTGGCTTCGTCAATCTCGACGCGCAGTTCCATCACCTGCTGTTTCAGGTTCTGCTCTCGCGCCTTCAACTTTTGAGCCATCTGTAGGAAGACGCGCACCAGTTGACCAATATCGTCCTGAGAGTGAGACACCTCAGCTAATCCTTGAGGCTCGAAATCGTCCTCTTCCAGTGCTTGTGCTGCCTTGGTGAGGGCACGAATCGGTCTAACAATGCTCCGTGCTAGGAGCAGCGCTATGATTGTCGCGATCGCTCCTACTGCCAGTAAGCTGCGGCTATTTTGCCAGATTAGATGATTTAGGGGAGCGGTAAACTGTGCATCAGTTTTGTTCACTGCCAACACCCAGGGTTGCTCGTCTAGGGGAGCGAAGCCAACCATCTGGCGTGTCTGCTCCTGTGGGGAGTAATAACTGGTGTGACCGATTTCTTTAGTCCCCACCATCGCCGCTGCCAACTTTGGAATGTCCAAGCTCTCAATTTGCTCGATGCCATAAAGCCTGTCGGTCTCGACCTGCTTACGTTTCTCTGGCGGTAAGGGAGCCAAACTATGGTAGAGGAGAGACTTATCCGGGTGGCTGATGATTACCCCCTGCTGGTCAACCAAAAAGGCGTAGCTCCCAGAGCCTGCCTGTAGCGCATTTACAATCGCCCAGATTTCCTCTCCCTTGATTTTTAAGACTGCTACTCCCAGGATCTTGCCACTCTCAGACCGCACAGGGTGGGAGAAGTAAATGCCTGGTCGCCCACTGGTTGTACCAACTAGGACACTAGAGACGTAAGGCTGTCCCTGGATTGCCTGTTGAAAGTATTCGCGAAAGGCGTAGTTTTGACCCATGAATGTTGGATCGGTGGAAGCGAGGCCGCGCCCCTCTTTGTCTAGGAGATAAACAGCGTCATAGTCGGGGTTGGAGCGGAAGATGTTATCTAGCGATCGCTGCACGGAGGAGCGGAAGGTTCCTTGCTTCTCAGGCGTGGTAGAAGTGAGGAAACCTACCACATTCTTCTCAGTACTGACTTGAACCACAACGCGCTGAATATCGATGATTAGCTGGTCGAGACGACTCGCGTTACTGGTAGCTAACAGTTCCAGTTTGCGGTATTCGCTATCCTCTGCACTCTTCAGGCTCTGTTGGAGGTTGTAATAGGCAGTGAAGCTCATCGGTATGAGCGTAGCTAAGAGTAGTGCGACCGAGAGTTTAGTCCTGATAGACCAGGCAGAGGGGTTAAACAACTGACGCAAGTGCTTACCAAAGCCGATTGATTGCTCTAAGCCCGACCATACTCTGCTGAGTGGTTGGTTGTTGAACGATGCCTGTTCATCAGGGACAGCCCCTAACCCTCCAGCGATCGCCTCTAGCTGTGCGTCACTGAGTTTACTGTCATCTGACTTTGAGATTTGAGCCAAGGCAGCTTCCCCTTCTTGCCGTGTAAAACTGTAGCCAGCAATTCGTACAATCTCTAGGCGTTTATCATCACTGGCAGCGTTTCGGAGTTGCTTTTGGAACGCTTCATCCGTGGCTACCCTCTCGTAAAAGGCTCTTGCGCTTTCAACAGACATACATTTTAAAGAGGCTATTAATGGGTTGCCTCAATCCCAGAGAGTGGCAGTAATCTCTGCTACGTCCAGGGACTGCTTCGCCCTGATAAGAACGCTTAAAAAGGCTCGTCGGTTTTGCCAGCCAGAACGCGGTAGGAGAGGAGGCTGAGCGTTTAGCTGACCGTCTGAGCCATTTTTTTTCAACTCAAAATTGTCAGTTCCCTACGAGGGATCTGAGCCATTCTCTAAAGCAAGGGAATCACCAGTTATTTCTTCTGTCTAGGTAATAGTATTGCTTACAGCTTTGTTATAAGGTTCTACTATGTAAGTATCTACTGCATCACCTACAGCATCAACAGCGTCACTAACAAAATCAAATACACCCCCACCACTGACTGCTGCTAGTTCCTCGTCGTTGAGTTCGCTGTCAGATAAGGCAGACGCTTGGTCTTTGGAGGTGACATCATGCCATTCTTCCGGGGTGAAATCGTAACCAGCAGCTTGCAGAACTTGATTGCATTCCTCCTTATTTGCAGCCTGCTTTAGTTGCGCCCGAAATGCTTTATCCGTGGCCATCCTTGAATAGAGTGCCTTTGCGTTTTCAATAGACATATATTCCTCCGGTTGATACCTACTTAATAAGGGTAAAAAATTAAAAAACGGGCAACCTTCAAACCTGGCAAAACTTGGTAAATACTAATTCTTTTGTCAGCTAAGACTATTCGTTTTTTCTGTAATAGTATTTAGCTTAAATGGTACTGGTTCCGTTCACAATGCACAATTTTTCTGTGAAAATAGCATTTTTTTCGCTCCTGCTTGATACCTAATGGAATGCGCTCAATTTTGAGCAGTTAGTATTAATTTTTACAAAATCAAATACTCTAGTGACGTTGAACAAAGCTTGGGAATATCTAAATTCTTACATCAGTAATTCGCTAAAATTCCTCGGTGATTAATTTTGAAGCACTATCTATATCAGGCATTCAACGAAACAGTATGAGCGGGATATAAGGCAAGCTTTTGTTACTTAAAAGCTTTCACTTCAATACTTCTTCAAATGTGTTGTATTCCCTTACGGGTAACAGACGCCATCGTGCTTCCCCCAGCAGTTCCAACACCGAGGAGTGGTATTTCAACAAACTTGATCGATGACCGACACTAACATAGGTGATGCCAGAGGACAGCAACTGTTGGTAAAGCTGCTCTTCATTCTTCAGATCTAACGCCCCTGTCGCTTCATCCAAAATGGCATAGTGTGGGGAAGCCAAAAGCAGACGAGCAAAGGCGAGGCGTTGTTGTTCGCCTAGAGAAAGCACATTCGCTAAATCTAGTTGTGCATCCCATCCACCTATGCGTTCGGCTAAGTCAGCCAAGTTTACCTGTCTCAACACTTCACGCATAGCATCCTCTTCAGTATCCCGGTCAGTGTTGGGATAAAGGAGTTGCTCACGTAGGGAACCCAAAATCATGTAAGGGCGCTGGGGTAAAAACAGCATCGACTCAAGCGTTGGTCTAGCGATGCGACCCGTTCCCGCCTTCCACAACCCGGCGATCGCTCTGAGTAACGAACTCTTGCCCATACCACTTTGACCGATAATGAGCAATCCCTCCCCAGGTGGTACCGCTACAGATAAATCTTCAACCAACCTTTTTTGATATCTAGGTGTCTCCAAGGTCACATGGAACAGTTCCAACTGGTCAGCAGGTACTGTATCAATTGAAGTTGCGCCTACAGTAAGAATTTGATACGGGGTGTCTAGAGTCTGATTAAATAAAGCCAAACGATTCACCCCAGCAGCAAACGCACTTAAGTCTTCAAACTGAGTGACAATAATTGACAAAGCCTTTAACACGGCGGAAAAGGCAATACTCGCCTGAGAAATCACGCCAAACTCCACCTGTCCGGCAAAAAACAGCGGGGCTATCACCACAATTGGGACTAGCTGAATGAAAAAATTGTAACCCGTCTTAAAAAATCCCAGGTTGCGCTGCCAAGCAATCAGACGGTCAAAGTTTCTATATAGCTCGTCAAACCGACTTCTTACTGTAGCCGACTCCGGTGCTTCGCCCTGATAGAAAGCGATCGCTTCGGCGTTGTCACGGATATGGACTAAGCCATAACGAAAATCAGCTTCTTTCTGGAGTTGAAGGAAGTTCAGACCAATCAGTCGTTTGCCGAAGAGTACGGTGACAACTGTACCGACAAAGGCATAGCAGACGAGAATCAACACCAGCGGCACAGAAATTGATATCAGTATCCCAATAAACGCAATCAGACTAAAAACTGACTGGAGAACTAAGACAAAAAACTTTAGAGAGTTTCTTGTAAAGGTATTAATATCTTCACTAATTCGCTGGTCAGGATTGTCAACATCTGCGTAAAAATTAATGTCATAGTAAGCCCGATTGTGAAAATATTTATCCAGAAAATGGTTAGTCAGCCACCGCCGCCAGTACAAACTTACCTTATCAATAAGGTACTCAAAGAAGACGGCTAAGGGTGTGACAATGACTACAAAAACGACAAAAATCAGCACAGTTTGCCAGAAGTTGCCGATATTCCGTTGCTCCAGGGCAGTGAACAAATTTCGGTTTAGGAAGCTGACACCCACATCGATGCCACTGGCAACTATCAATAACAACAGGACAAGTGCCAACAGCCCTCTCGCACCCCATTTTTCCTTACTAAACCAATAAGGTTTAGCGATCGCCCAAAACCGCTGCCACAACCGCCAGTCCACTCGATTAAGTGAGGCTTTTCTTTCTAACATACAACTCCCTAGAAGGTAAATAATTACTGAATCTACACATCAGACATAGCTTTTTCTCATATACAGCGGTTTGCATTTGAATGCGGGACACCTCTATGTACGGGCGCAAAGCTTCGCGCCCCTAGTGATGTCCCTCACTTATCTGAAAATTGCGGTAATTAGCTCTGTTAAATAAATTGTTCTGAGCTATAAAAAACTGCAACAGACAGAGTAGAAGTTTCAATCTGTAATCATCTTCCTAACTCTTTTATCCGTTGTGGTCGTCTTACAAAGTAGTAAATTAAAGCACCAATACCATTGGTGAACAGAATGACGATTAGCCAAGCAAGTTTATTGCTTCTATCATTAGGTTCTTTGGTAATACAGTCAATGAGTATCCATAGCCAAAAAAAGAGTACCCCCACAAACAATATTGCAAATAATACAGGTAAGATTGCATTAAGTTCTAGCTTTTTGCTCAAAATAAAGCTGAGAAAAACAAAAATGAGAATTCCTAGAATTCCATAGGAAAATGCGCTTATCTGCCATCTGCTCATCGCGGTTAATCCTCTTAAATTTAGTCTTAGCTACTAATTTTTGATTCCCCAGCCATTTTAGAAAATGTCTTCAGCTCTCAATTGAAC
This sequence comes from Funiculus sociatus GB2-C1, assembly GCF_039962115.1. Taxonomy (NCBI): domain Bacteria; kingdom Bacillati; phylum Cyanobacteriota; class Cyanophyceae; order Coleofasciculales; family Coleofasciculaceae; genus Funiculus; species Funiculus sociatus. The sequence continues at coordinate 41,669 of NZ_JAMPKJ010000034.1, forward strand.
ATTCTAAATCTGTGTTCAAAACAGTTTTAGTCTTAATTCAAGCGTGCTGGAATGGGGCAAATTGTTACTCTATTAATAAACTAAAGTTTCTATTATTGGCATTAATAAAAAAATGGGATTGGATTCAGTTTATCTTCCCTCAACGGTTCTTTTAACCAACCTAACTTGACGGGAACATCGTAAAGCCGCCCAGTGCCAAATCTAGCCCAGAAGTGGCGCATTCCAGGGACGATAACCTTTACAACACTTAGTCCTATATCAGGACGTGTCTGGTCTAAAACCAGTGTTTCCATACCGTTTTTCTCTGCAATGTCTACACAAGTCATGACATCCTTCAGCAAATCATCACTCCAAAGCTGGGGGTAGTCAGAACGCACTTTCGGTACTGCGCTTTCATCTGGAACTAGATAAGGCTGATTTTCCAGCGTTGCTGTTTTCCACCAGTTTATGGTGTCACTATCGTCTATAGCGTATTCACCACTTCCATCAGCGGTAATTGGTAAAACAGCAGGAAGAGACTGATTCGCCTCCGTCAATGCCCGAAGGATGGCGATTTTAGGGTCAAAATGGGTACCACAGCCTAAGATAATATCCTCTATCGTTTTATCAGTTCTCCTTGAAACAGCAATAAAAGTAGGAATATTTAAATCGCTAGTGATGTCGAGAACCCAAATATCACGCTGAATTGTTTTGTAATAATCCTTCAATGATTGAAAATACGGCTCATCGAAATTATCTAAATCGACCACTGGCCTCTTGAGGCGGTTATACCACCACAAACAGACACTATCCCGTTCTACCAATTCCATAAATCCCTGAAGGATAGCTTCCTCTATTGTATTACCGGCTGCATTGCCGTTTGAACAGGAATTGCAGAAAGCGTTCTCTCTATCGGAAACGGTATAACTGAAATAGCAGTAAGCGGTTGGCAAGTATTTAAATTCTTTGTAAGTCAACGACCAGACTGGTGTCCACTCAATTTCTACTTCCTCATCAAAGGGACTTGGAACCCAGTGAAAACCAGCCGTTAATTTTGCGTTCCATTCCCTACGATTTTTGTATTGTGCTTCACTGAAATTCATGCAGGTATTTGGGTGGATTGCGGCTTCCCCCATTTCTTTGTAACTTGCTTTTTTTCTAACTTCGTCTCCCTGAAATACGCCAGAATATCTCTCAAGCGATTCGCAAAGACAACTTACCTTGGCTTGGTAGTCGGTCATACCCTTGCCAGCGCTTCTGCTTCGCAAACTTCGGCGCAAAGAGTGAAAACTGTCGTGCGTTAGGGCGAGATTCTGCCCAGCAGAATAAGTATGGGTCAAACCATTCTCCCCTTCGAGCAAACGCCTCAGTCCATTGACAATGCCCGTAATTGGACTAATGTGGTGTTGATATTGCTTCAAAGTCGCCTCAGGGGAAGAACAGCGATGTCCCCCATCCGCAATGAAAGTTTTCTTCCGGCTCTCAAGAACAAGAGGTTGTGGTTTCCTGTTTAAAAGATATTTTGCTTCGCCACAATGAGGGCACTGAGGACGCCGAACTAAAGTATGGTTTTGTATCTCCAGAGTTGTCACATCAAAGGTAGCCACAGTCCCTTCAAGCCGTTTATTCTCTTTATTAACAATCCATTTAGCAGCTTCCGTTGCCGCCATAGTTAGCGCTGTTTGGGATGTCGAAGGCAAAGCAGCTAGAGAAGTTGCCAAAGGTGTCGTGATGCCCTTCTTTCTCTGTACAAAAGTTTCAACTTGGCGCTGTGTTTGAAGACGTTGAGCCAAACACGCCCAGCAACCAGTTTTCCCAGGGTAAAATATAGGTCCAATCCAAACAACAGTTCCTACTGGTTTAACGAGCATCCAAGGGCGTTGAAATTTCAAAGCTTTCTGGTTAAAAGCATCCAACTCTGATTGAAGGTAATCATCGCTTAATACTACCGAAATATCTCCATCATCACATACTTGAATACCCAGCGATTTTAGTATAGAAATAAACGGTTCCGGTGTGATATTACCAAATGAAGTCACGGTAACTCTAGTTGCATGCAAGCGGGTTGCAGCTACCTTTGATTCAACGCCAAGAAAATTCCAGAAAGCCGCCATTTCATGAGGTATAATGTTATCCGTTTCAACAATGTACCCCTTGTTTTCCAAGGACATCAAAGCATAGTAAATTTTAGCAGTAGAGGCTTGTCCTTGAAGTTTGTCAACTATATCGTCAACCGTATGATGGCCATCTATCAACGTTGCTAATAGATAGTAGAGACGACCTTTTAGAAAAAAATGCCCCTTCTCTGACAGTAGAAATACATGCTCTGGCTCTAAACTTTCGACACGGAAGTAAGCTTTAAACTTTGGTTTGTTAATCATTATTTTAGCCTCTGTTTTTCAGTTGCCCTTTTGCTGCTTTCAGGTGATCTATTTGGTATCCTGACTCAGTAATTCCATCCTAATAATTCTTTGAGGAGTTGTGGACTAGTCATTGAATTGCTCGCTGTAGGTAAAAGACCCGAAGTGCATTTCTATGGACACTTGCGGGTCTTCACTAATGATGCCGGAATCGTACTAGCTACCAAGAGTACAGATGACAGTTTGCAGCTCAAGGTTTGCTCTAGCCAAGCTTGAGTTCATTAAGTCTTAATCCCATCCCACGGTAATGGAAAACAGGCTAACCTCGCCGTAATCGGGAAGCAAATCATCACCACCTCCTCCTGCAACGGCTTCCAACTGTTCTTCAGACAATTCCTCTACACCAGGCTTTTTGGGAATTATAAGATAGAAAGTATCACCCGTTTCCTCCAGCACTTGAACGTTGGCACCTTCTGGCATCTTTTGCCCAAGTTCTCTTTCAATTGCTGCTTCAGGATTGCTAACCAGTTCTTGCTTGAACGCTTCATCCTGCCAAGCATGAGCAACTAGTTTTGCTTCCAGCTCGTTTCTGGTCATTTTCTGTTGTCCAGCCATTTTTTTATCTCCAATAACGGCTTTATAACTAACAATTTAGAGGATGCAACCTTTGCTCACAATGCACAATTTTTAGGCAAGCATAACGTTTTTTTCGCTACTGCATTTTTAGTCTAAATCAGGAAAAAACTAGGTCTAATAGCTCAGTTATGTGTTAGCTTTCTCGACGGTTTGAGTTAGAGCTTTCTTGAAAACAGAATTTTGAATTAACTTGAATTTACTTTCCGGGTCAACCTTATTATGGCAAGCGAATGACTTTAAGCAAAAAGGACTGACAAGCACTTGTGTACACTTGCAGCTTTTCCAATTTTGTTGATAGCGGGGGGTTGAAGTTAAGGAATTTCAATATCTACAAAGCTAAGCACGTAGTCAACAGTCCTTCTCTCCCCAAGCGACCTGACTTACCAAGACCTTGACCAGAGATATTGGAGATTAGTGGAGATGGTCAATTGCCACAGCGTTACTCTTCCTGCTGAACCGACTGCCAGGATTCGTTTGGAGCCGCTACTTGCCGTACTAGGTCGGATGCATAGTAGTTGTCTGTCACCAGTTGAGGACAGCGCTGGCAAGCAGCTTTTCCTTCTTGCTGCCACCACCGGCAATGCGGGCGAATCTGGCAGGCTGGCAGTGCTTCGACAACAGAGGGTAATTGCTCCACAATCCGCATAGCTAGGCGGCAGTGAGAGCCGTCAAAGTGCTTGCAGCCATGACCAGCACAAGTTGAAGCCATGCGGAAGACTTCTGTAGGTTCCACTGAACCAGATAATGCCAAGACATCCTCATTAACTGGCACTGCCTTGGTGAGATATCCAACCTGCGGCGCGGCTACGGTTCCTCCCACTACACCAAACACAACAGCCTCGCCAGCTTCGGGTCGTCCACTAGGGCAAAGAGGCATTGTAGCCAGATCAGGGACTGATGAGGTTGATTCACGACTACTGGAATCATTGCTACTTCGACTCAGGTGAGGGTCGGCTGATGTGGAAGTCTCTACAGACGATGCCGGATTTGCGATCGCGCGATCGCTTGTTTCAGGATTTTGAGGAATAGCATTCGCGCTAAAGGGTTGCAGCACATACTCTTCAAACAAGCTTCTCCACCCACCAAGGCTGTAGGAGGATGCCTGAACTGACCTGACAATCCCAACAGAGCGAGCCTGAATCGCTCTTTTGCGAACCTCAAAGGCAGTAGGCTCTAACTCTTGCGACCTAATCCGCTTAGTTTGGCAAGTCAAGTCATTTTGAGATGAGGAAATTGATTGTTCCACAGGGTTACTCCTCTGGTAAAGGTATGGGGGCTTCGATATACTTGAACACCCCCAATAGTTGTTGAGATCGAGCCTTCGGAGATTAGAACTAATCAACTGCAATTAGACCCGCAATTAAGGGCTTGATAGGGAGTGGTGCTGCTATACCACCTGCGACCATCTCCAGTTGGGAGTCACTCAGTTCTTCGTTAGTTGGATTTGCAGGGATGACCAGATGTTTGACAGTTGGCGTGTCTTCGTGAAAGCAAATGGTTAAAGCGTCAGGCACGTCTTCGCCGGTTGCCTCTTTGATACCAGCCTTTGAGTTTTGGAGCAGTCTGGCTTTGAAAGCCTCATCAGCTAAAGCTTGTTGTATTACTTGGCTGATAATCGGATTTTGTCCTTCCAAGTTGTACCTTTCCAAATGCTCCTTTCTTGGCAAAATATAATTCTGTCGGTCTGTCCCATCTTCATGCACTTCAACCTTTACAGAATCGGGAACCTTAGCGCCGATCTTAGCCAGTGTGGGCTTGGGGTCTGCAATGAAGCCGTTTTTAAAGCCTTCATCAGCCCAGACTCGTTCGAGAAGAGCTTCGTAGGAGTTGATCAGATTTGTCATGATAAACCTTCGATGAATGCAAGTTAATTTGAGAGAATCTTTCCTTCTGCTCATAGGCAGTGGCATTTACGAGAATAACTACGCGGTGAGCGATCACTACCGACTTTACCAATCGCTGCTCCCTGCTGTTGGGAACTTGCGCTCCTCACATTCAGAACTGCTAATGGTTCTTAAGCCTGAAAGCTTCGCCTAGACAGGCTCGTTTAAACCTAAGCTTAGAAGTCAACTTAGCGCGATCGCATTGACAGATTTTTCGCTCCTGATTGATGATTTTTTCGCTGTTTCGTAAGTAGTCTTTTGCAAAAACTTTTTTGAGATGTAAAGCTCCTGTAAGACGTGAGCTACTTCTGCTAGATACTGAGCTAATTACGCTGCGCGTTGCGCCAGCCTTGGGGAGTAGTGCCGTGATATTGGCGAAACTGGCGGAAGAAATGACCTGCATTCTGATAGCCCACCACCTCGGCAATCCTATCTACTGAGTGGTTAGTCTCCAAGAGCAAGGAACACGCCTCTGCCATCCGGCGCTCGACGATCCAGAGGTTAACCGTTTTTCCGGTCTGACGTCCTACCAAATCAGTTAAATAAGCCGGAGAGTAACGGACGGCTTTAGCTACATCCTTGAGGGTAATCGCTTGATGATAATTGGCCTCAATGAAGTCGAAGACCTCCCTCAGCTTTGGACAGGCAGGAAAAATTGACTGAGGGGCTGTCGGTTTTGCCGTGTCAGCAGGAGGTGGCTCTACGATTCGTTGCACCTCAACAGCACACCATTGCCTGAGGGCAGCCTGTTTTTCCAGTCGGGCTGCGATCGCCCTCAGTAATTCCTCTACCGTAGTGGGCTTGGTGAGATAGTCATCCGCTCCCAACTCCATCCCTTGGCGAAGCTCAGCCTTGGTACCCTTAGCAGTAAGAAAAATGAAAGGAATCATTGCTGTGACAGGGTCTTGGCGGAGCGTGCTTAGAACGCCGTAACCATCAAGTTCCGGCATCATAATGTCGCAAAGCACTAAGTCGGGAAACTGTTCCTGTACTCTCTGGACACCGACACGGCCATTTTCCGCACCGATCGCATCGAACCCTTCTTCCTCTAGGCTTTCTAGATAGATATCTCGGCTTTGTGCCTCATCTTCAATCACCAGAATCTTTTTCATTGTCTCCTCCTGATAGTTAGTCATTGTCAGTTGGAAAAATGAACAGAGGAGTTACTTCTGACGCCACTCGAAGAGCGCAATAGCAGCGTGACAGTAAACCTAGTGCCTCCGTCCTTCATCACGGCAATTTCCTCACCGTGTAAGTTCACAAACATTTGCGATCGCTCTCAATAAGTCCTCAGCTGTACAGGGCTTAGTGAGATAATCATCCGCTCCCAACTCCATGCCGTAGCGGCGTTCCGCCTCAGTAGTCTTAGCCGTGAGAAAAATGACTGGAATAATTGCTGTGACAGGGTTTTGGCGCAGATAGGTTATAACCCCATAGCCATCGAGTTCCGGCATCATAATGTCGCAAATCACCAAGTCAGGTAGATGTTCCTGTGTCAGCTGGACGCCAACAAAGCCATTTTCTGCACTGATAGTGTAAAATCCTTCTGCCTCCAAGCATTCTAGATAGATATCTCGGGTTTGCGCCTCATCTTCGATTACTAAGATTTTTTTCATCGTTTTATAGGTTCTCAATGTTTGTTAATTCATGTAAAAGGAACAGAAACCCAGTTCCAATTTAATCAGTTATTTGTTCAACCATTGGTTCTGCTCTACGCTGTTGTTGACATAGTTAATTTGCCGGATATAGCTTTCTGAAACGCTTTTTTCTGTTACCAACCACAAATTTTTGCAACAGAGTAATTCAAGTTCTCTAATCAATTTTTCGTTGTTCTTCAACCATGTTGAATTCTTCGCAAACGCCTTTACAACTAAAAACTAAAGGATGCAAAGTTTGATGACAATGCCTAATTCTTTGATAAAACTAACACTTTTTTCGCTTCTACTATCTTTAATTTGAAAGAACACTTCTCTATCTCAGCGAGAGTTCCAAATCAACTGCGCTGTCTAGAGGGGAATACTTGCTAGCTATTCAAGAGTAGATTCGTGAGAATGGGCTACAGTAGTTCTTCATTTACGCAGGTTGTTGAGCCAAGGCTTGCAAAGATAACAGTATATTGACTACTGTCGCTCAGTAGTATTTCTGCAACTAAGTTACAGCAGAATGAATGGGTTTAAATCAATTGCTCTTGGAGTGAATGTTAGTTTTCCTGCTTCTGCTCTACGGATGATTTAACTTGATCTAACAACTGGCTGAGCTGTTCAACAGCTGTTCGGATGCGCTCGATATACGGTTGTTTTTTCTCCTCAGTCCATTGGTGGCTGTGACGCCTCAGTAAGCTGGTAGAGAATGAGACGATGTTTAGCAGGTTGCGGAATTCATGACGAAACACAGAGATAAAGTGCGCTCTCTGTTCGCCGAGTTCTTTTTCGTGTTGCAGAGTGGCGCGAATTTCTACTTCTGCTTGTTTGCGCCTGGTAATGTCACGGACGAAGATATAGCCACACTCCCTGCCGTAGAATTCTAGATAGGTGACGGCGATCTCCACTGGAAAGCTCTGATCATCCTTAGCCAGATGTAGAGATTCAAAGTAGAGGGAACCTTGCTGCTTGATAGTTCTCCAATACTCTGACCAAACTTTTGGCGAAAAGTCAGGGTCTACGTCGTGCATAGTCATGGAGAGCAATTCCTCACGGGAATACCCAAGCAACCTACAGATCGCATCGTTGACGTATAGAAAGTGCGCGTCTGGTGCCACACAGAAAATAGCATCTGTGCCACGATCCATTAGGAACTTGGTTAATTGCAATTCCTCTTCTGTCTGTAGTGTGACTTGAGGGTTGCGTTGATCTGAAATACTGTTGCCAAAAACCATAATTCAACTCACTGCAATTGCTGATTACTCAGGTTTATCCGTCTGCCGTCAAGTTAATGGTTGTACTTGAAACTGAGTTTTCCCACCATCTTTTTTTCCAGAGATAAATTAGTCGGATTATCACGATGTGACTTGTAATATTTCTGGCTAAATGTGGCTTATACAGTCTGACCTCCTTTTAGCTGAAACTTTTGTGTACATAATTTTCAGTGCATCAGGTTGAAGTTCATAAGTATGCTCCTTGAGTACCGGGGAAAATTTCGATTTTATTGTGAAGCAGAAACTTGCAAACCTCTATTAGCTTCTCTGGCTCTGAGCAGACAAATTATGTAGAATGTTAAAAAACTTTACACGAGCCGGTGGAAGGTCAGAGAGGAAGTGCGAGGTTAAGGGCTTGCTGACAATAGGCGGCAGTTGTTGAGATACTTTGCTCCTGAATATGTCTTCTCATCTACAATCCACCCACAACACCCACCATCTGTGCATAAACACGCAGACGCTCTTCGGGAGACGGACAAAGGCGCTCTAGCCCAAACTCTCTGCAACCAGATATTTCGCAAAGCCTTTTCAGATGAGATATCACTAGAAGTTGAGAATCTGCCTCAATTAGAGCGATATAGCACTCAACAACGATTGCAACTGCGATCGCAATTATGCGTAGCTATACCAGCATCCTACAGTTTGCTTTCCTGTTTATCCTGATTGGTAATAGGCTGTAGTTTGCTCAACAACTGTTGCTCTTGAGGAGGCTTTTGCTGTGATAGCTCAAAGTAGTCGGAGTTGGAAGTTAGGGCTAGTGAGTGGGTTAGCGATGGCTGGAGCGATCGCTTTCTCTGGAACTGGCGCTTTTGCCCAGGTCACTCCCGACCCTTCTTTAGGAAGTGTAGTTACTCCTAACGGCACAACCTTGGAAATTACAGGGGGGACAACTGCTGGCGATAGCAATCTATTCCATAGTTTTGAGAACTTTAGCATTCCCGACAGAGGCATTGCTGATTTCCTCAATGCTCCTGCGATCGCCAACATCCTAGCCAGAGTTACGGGTGGCTCTCCTTCTGATATTCAAGGGCTGATTCGAGCTGGAGGCAATGCCAATCTTTTCCTCATCAATCCTAACGGCATTATATTTGGGCAGAATGCTCAGCTAGATGTTGGGGGTTCATTTGTCGCGACAACCGCGAATGCGATCGCATTTCCCGGTGGTGGAGAGTTTTCCCTAACTTCAACGGTTTCCCCCAATAATTCCTTACTAACTGTCAATCCTTCGGCATTGCTGTTCAATTCAATTGCCGCCCAGCCGACTAATTCAATCGAAATCAGAGGAACTCTAGCGGTTGATGAAAATCAAAGCTTGCTACTAATTGGCGGTAATGTCTCTCCAACTGCCACTTCAACCGGGAAAATCTCGATTCAGGGAGGTGCTTTAAACGCTCCAGGAGGTCGAGTGGAACTGGGAGGATTATTAGGAGTAGGAACCGTTGGGCTAAATGTTGATGGCAATGACCTGCGTTTAAGTTTTCCCGATGGCATCACGCGAACCGATGTATCTCTTACCGATGGTGCAAACGTAAATGTACGCGCTGGTGGTGGCGGGAGTATTGTCGTCAACGCCCAGAATTTGAATATGACAGGAGGAAGCCAACTTCAGGCGGGAATAAATTCACCGTTAGGGTCGCCTGAGAGCAAAGCGGGAGATATTGAAATTATTGCCTTGGATACGATCTCCTTTGATGGGGTCGGGAGCAATGGATTATCGAGTGGTATGTTCAGCACTGTAGAGCGTGGGGCTGTAGGCAACGCGGGGGACATCAGCATCACAACAGAATCTCTTTTGCTGACCAATGGTGCTGTAGTGTCTGCTGAGACTTTTGCACAGGGGGATGGGGGTAATATCAGGATTATTGCTTCGGATACCCTCTCCTTTGATGGCTTGGGGAGCAATGGATTATCGAGTGGGTTGTTGAGTGGCACCAGGACACCAGCCACGGGTGAGGGCGGTGATATTACAGTTACTACTAATGTCCTGCGCTTAGCGAATGGAGCCGTTTTAAGTGCGCGAACCTGGAACCCCTCTAGTGGCGGTAGTATCAAGGTTGACACCAACAACCTTGAGCTTAGTGGTGGCGGACAACTACTCACAACCGCCTACAGCAGTGGAACAGCAGGTAACATCACTGTCAATGCAACTAACGGCATTACCATTTCTGGCTCTGACCCCACCTTCAATGAGCGACTTGCCCAACAGACTGATCCGTCAAGCCTCAATCAGGCTGACGCGGCTAGTGGGGTATTTGCTAACACAATTCAAATTCCTAATCTTGACCCCACAGGCGAGGGGGGAAACTTAAGGATTACGACTGAAGAGTTGATTGTCCGCGAGGGAGGTAAAGTCGCTGTGAGCACTGAAGGGTCAGGGGATGCAGGCGACCTTTGGATACAAGCTGACTCTATCCGTCTAGATACTGCTGCACGTCTTGAGGCTGAAACCAGAAGCCAAAAGCCTGACAGCTCAGAAGGGCAGGGGAATATTAAACTGATTTCTCAGGAATTGGTGTTGCGTCGTGGCAGCAATATCACCACCAACGCTACCAACACAGCTATCGGCGGCAATATCACCATTGACACAGATGTAATAGGCGCCTTGGAAGATAGCGACATCAGTGCCAATGCTCAAGATGCCTTTGGGGGTCGGGTCATTATCACCGCTCAAGGCATTTTGGGTACAGAATTCCGGGAAGAACAGACCGCCCAAAGTGACATCACAGCCACTTCTGAACTTGGATCTGAGTTCAGCGGCACTGTGGAAATCAATACGCCCGATGTTGACCCCAGCCGTGGATTGGCCAACTTACCAACTATACCAGTTGATACTGAAGTAGCACAGGGTTGTAGTGCAGGTGGAAGTCAAGCTCAAAGCGAATTTATCATCACTGGTCGCGGCGGCTTGCCCCCTAATCCGGGTGAAGCACTCAACAGTGATGCCGTTCAGGTAGATTTAGTTACTCTCAACCCTAGAATAGAAAATCGCTCTATTCCACCTCAAGCCACCAATCCAACTAGACCCACACGAGTTCCTCTCGTAGAAGCTCAGGGGTGGGTAATGGGTGCCAATAGCAAAGTGCTACTGACAGCGAATGCGCCAAATGCTCCCGCCGTCACGTTCCATCGTTTCTGGCAGAAACCACCTGAGTGCGGTGTCAACTAAACTTTCCTAAAGCGGCGATCGCAATTATTCGTAACTATACCAGTATCCTACAATTTGCTTTCCTGTTTATCCTGATTGGTAATGGGCTGTAGTTCGCTCAACAACTGTTGCTCTTGAGGAGGCTTTTGCTGTGATAGCTCAAAGCGGTCGGAGGTGGGGCTGGAAATTGGGGCTAGTGAGTTACTTAGCGATGAGTGGGGCGATCGCTTCCTTTGGAGATTGCGCCTTTGCTCAAATTACTCCTGATGGCACTCTACCCAATAATTCCCTCGTCAGGGGACAGGGCAATATCAGAACCATTGAAGGAGGAACGCAAGCTGGTGGCAATTTGTTTCACAGCTTTAGGGAGTTTTCTGTCCCTATTGGTAGCGAAGCTTACTTTAATAATGCTGTTGATGTTGACATCCAGAACATCATTAGCCGGGTAACGGGTGGTTCAGTTTCTAATATTGATGGTTTAATTCGTGCTAATGGCAATGCCAACCTATTTCTAATTAATCCCAATGGAATTGTATTTGGTGCAAATGCCAGCTTAAATGTTGGTGGTTCGTTTGTGGCGAGTACAGCGAATGCACTGCAATTTGGAAATCTCGGATTTTTTAGCGCTACTGATAAAAATATCCCTTCACCGTTGTTGACTATTAATCCTTCAGCATTGGTGTTTAATCAGATTAATCAAAACGCAGCGATTCAAAATAACTCAATTGCACCCGCCGGAACAGATCCAGCAGGCTTAAACGCATCTGGTTTACGAGTACCAGATGGTAAGAGCTTACTGCTGGTGGGTGGTAATGTCAGCATAGATAGGGGACGATTAACTGTTAATGGTGGACGAGTTGAGTTAGGAGGATTGGCGGAACCTGGTACTGTAGCACTGGGTGTGGATGGCGATAATCTCAGATTGATATTTCCTGAGAATGTTGCGCGAGCTGAGGTATCTCTTACTAATCGTTCAGCTATATATGTAGCTGGCGCTGGCGGCGGTAATATTGCAGTCAATGCCAGGAATCTAGAGATTTTAGGAGGAAGTGTCCTAAGCGGTGGTATTGGGCAAGGTTTGGGGACACCTCAAACTGTTGCAGGAGATATTACGCTGAATGCTACCGGGGAAATCAAAGTTGCTGGCACTGGGAGCGTAGTTAGCAATCTTGTGCGTTTGGGTTCACAAGGTAATGGGGGTAACATTACTATCGATTCGGATTCCTTTTCGTTACGAGATGGCGCTCTACTTTCTGCCTCAACATTTGGACGAGGGAATGCAGGGAATGTGACAGTGCGAGCACTCGATGCTATTGACCTTGCTGGTAATGCAGGCATCTTTAGCACAGTGGCAGCAGGAGGTGTCGGTAAGGGAGGTAATATCGACATTAATGCTGCAACATTATCACTAATTGATGGCGCTCAATTGCTAACCATTACTTCTGGTGCATCTGATACGCAGCCAGCCGGACAGGGGGATGCGGGGAATGTCAATGTTAATGTTACTGGCGCTGTTGATATTGCTGGGCAGAAAAACGGATTAGCCAGCGGGATTCGCAGCAGTGTGCAAACGGGGACAGTTGGCAATGGGGGTAACATTACTATCAATTCGGGTTCCTTTTCCTTACAAGATGGCGCTCGACTTATTGCCTCAACATCTGGACGAGGGAATGCAGGGAATGTGACAGTGCGAGCACTCGATGCTGTTGACTTTGCTGGTAATGCAGGCATCTTTAGCACAGTGGCAGCAGGAGGTGTCGGTAAGGGAGGTAATATCGACATTAATGCTGCAACATTATCACTAATTGATGGCGCTCAATTGCTAACCATTACTTCTGGTGCATCTGATACGCAGCCAGCCGGACAGGGGGATGCGGGGAATGTCAATGTTAATGTTACTGGCGCTGTTGATATTGCTGGGCAGAAAAACGGGTTCCCCAGTGGGATTCGCAGCTTGGTGGAAACGGGGACAGTTGGCAATGGGGGTAACATTACTATCAATTCGGGTTCCTTTTCCTTACAAAATGGCGCTCGACTTATTGCCTCAACATCTGGACGAGGGAATGCAGGGAATGTGACAGTGCGAGCACTCGATGCTGTTGACCTTGCTGGTAATGTAGGCATCTTTAGCACAGTGGCAGCAGGAGGTGTCGGTAAGGGAGGTAATATCGACATTAATGCTGCAACATTATCACTAATTGATGGCGCTCAATTGCTAACCGTTACTTCTAGTGCATCTGATACGCAGCCAGCCGGACAGGGGGATGCGGGGAATGTCAATGTTAATGTTACTGGCGCTGTTGATATTGCTGGGCGGAAAAACGGATTAGCCAGTGGGATTCGCAGCTTGGTGGAAACGGGGACAGTTGGCAATGGGGGTAACATTACTATCAATTCTGGTTCCTTTTTGTTACGAGATGGCGCTCAACTTATTGCCTCAACTTATGGACGAGGGAATGCGGGAAATGTGACAGTGCAAGCACTCGATGCTGTTGACCTTGCTGATGGAAATATCTTCAGCACGGTGGAACGAGGAGCCGTAGGTAAGGGAGGTAATATCGACATTAATGCTGCAACATTATCACTAATTGATAGCGCTCAATTACAAACCCTTACTCGTGGTGCATCGAATACGCAGCCAGCAGGACGGGGGGATGCGGGGGATGTCAATGTTAATGTTACTGGCGCTGTTGATATTGCTGGGCAGAAAAACGGTTCTTTCAGTGGGATTTTCAGCAGTGTGCAAACGGGGACAGTTGGCAATGGGGGTAATATTACTATCAATTCGGGTTCCTTCTCGTTACGAGATAGCGCTCAACTTTCTGCCTCAACATTTGGACAAGGGAATGCGGGAAATGTGACAGTGAGTGCACTCGATGCTGTTTCTCTTGCTAATGGAAGTATCTTGAGCCCGGTGGAAGCAGGAGGTGTCGGTAAGGGTGGCAATATCGACATCAATGCTGCAACCCTATCACTAATTGATGGCGCTCAATTGCAAACCGTTACTCGTGGTGCCTCTGATACGCAGCCAGCCGGACAGGGGAATGCGGGGAATGTCAATGTTAATGTTACTGGCGCTGTTGATATTGCTGGGCAGAAAAACGGTTTTTTCAGTGGGATTTTCAGCAGTGTGGAAATGGGGACAGTTGGCAATGGGGGTAATATTACTATCGATTCTGGTTCCTTCTCGTTACGAGATGGCGCTGGGCTTACTGCCTCAACATTTGGACGAGGGAATGCAGGCACAATTAAAGTTAATGCTGCTGATTTTGCTACCATTTCTAGCAATAGTTCTAACTTTAACACTGGCTTATTCGTTAACTCCCAAAGTACGACGGGTATTGCTGGAGATATTATCGTCACCTCATCTAGAGTTACCCTAGACAACAGTGGCACACTCAACGCCCAATCTGCATCGGGTAACGGTGGCAACATCAACTTACAAACTGATTTACTCCTTCTGCGTCGTGGCGCTCAAATCTCTACCACCGCCGGCACGGTACAAGCTGGTGGTAATGGTGGCAACATTAATATTGATGCCCCGTCGGGCTTCATCGTCGCCGTCCCTAGGGAAAATAGCGACATCACTGCCAATGCTTTCACAGGCTCTGGTGGCAGAGTCCAAATCAGCGCTTTTGGGATTTTTGGCATAGCACCGCGTAGTCGAGAAGACCTGGCGAGGCTGTTGGGAACCCAAGACCCAACCCAACTAAACCCGCGTCTGCTGCCAACAAGTGACATCACAGCAATTTCGCAAACCAACCCCTCCCTCAATGGTCAAGTGACCATTATCACGCCGGATGTTGACCCCAGCCGTGGATTAGCAGAATTGCCAACCATACCAGTTGATACTGAAGTAGCACAGGGTTGTAGCGCAGGTGGAAGTCAAGCTCAAAGCGAATTTATTATCACTGGTCGCGGCGGCTTGCCACCGAATCCGGGCGAAGCACTCAGCACTGATGCCGTTCAAGTAGATTTAGTTACTCTCAACCCTAGAATAGAGAACCGCTCTATTCCAAATATTTCCACGAATCCAACTAGGCCCACACCAGTTCCTCTCGTAGAAGCTCAGGGGTGGGTAAGGGGTGCTAATGGCAAAGTGGTACTGACAGCGAATGCGCCCACCGTCACGCCCCATCGTTCTTGGCAGAGGCCACCTGAGTGCAGTGCGCTTCAGTCGAATTCTAAGCTTTGATGTAGCAGATATCTCCGAAAATTAATCTGAAACCCTTGCCTTGCCTGAGTCGATATTTAATTTTTGGAGATGTCTAGTAGTTGAGCAACTAAATTCACAACTTGTTGCAGTTGGAGCATTCTTTTCGCCACCACTGCTTTTTCCAGCAAAGACACTCTGCGAACGAAGGCAAGAACATGACAAGAAAACGGTCTGTATTTTTCCGTAGAGTCCGTCGCCTGCTGAAGTACGTGCAGGCAAGAACGTACCGCCTCTTAACCCTACCGCTCCTTTTGGCTATGTTCTTGGGTACGGCAATATTGCCGCCCGCTTTCGCCTATATGGTTGCCGAAAACACCATTGTCCAAAGTAGACCCGATGCCCAAGAGATAGATCGACAAGCCAGAAAACTCTACGAAGCAGAACGGTTTTCTGAGTCAGCTTCCCTCTGGGAACAAGCTGCTACTGACTTCAAAGCCTCTGGGGATGGACTTCAAGCAGCCATGTCCTTAAGCAATCTATCATTAGCTTATCAGCAACTTGGACAGTGGACTGAAGCATCTCAAGCGATCGCCCAAAGTCTAAATCTATTACAGACCGGACAAAATCTCGGCACCTCGAAAGAGCGATCGCTTCTCCTCGCCCAAGCCCTAGATGTTCAAGGTCGCCTGCAACTAGCACTCTCGAAATCTCAAGAAGCCCTAACTACCTGGCAACAAGCAGCTAAGGTTTATGCACAAGTAGGCGACACCTTAGGGGTAACTCGTAGCCGTGTTAACCAAGCCCAAGCCCTTCAAGCTTTGGGGCTTTACCGTCTGGCCCAGCAGACGTTAACCGAAACTACTCAGCTTCTGGAAAACCAACCCGATTCCCTTCTCAAGGTTACAGGGCTGCGGAGCCTCGGCAACGTCCTTCGAGTTGTTGGCGATTTAGGGCAATCCCGGCAAATCTTACAGCAGAGTAAAGAAGTGGCTACGCGAGTGCAATCTCCTCAAGCTATCAGCGATGCCCTGCTCAGTCTAGGCAACACAGCCCGCGCCCAACAAGATACCCAAGCCGCTTTAGAGTTTTACCAGCAGGCTGCCCTCACATCCGTCTCACCCGCTACGCTCATCCAGTCTCAGATGAATCAGCTGAGCCTATTGTTGGAAAACGAGCAATTGAGCGCTGCCTATACATTGTTGCCCCAAATCCAGTCTCAAATTAGCAATCTACCCGCTAGTCGAATGGCGGTTTACGCCCGGATTAACTTTGCCCAAAGCCTGATGAAGCTAGGGACTGGGGGGCTGCTGGATTCCGGGAGCAACAGACAACGAACAACGGACATCGCTCAGCTGCTAGCTACAGCTGTCCAGCAGAGCAAAAACCTCAAAGACCAGCGAGCAGAATCTTACGCCTTGGGCACTCTTGGCGGGCTGTACGAACAAACAAAGCAGTTATCTAATGCCTTTGACCTCACCCAGCAAGCCCGGCTTCTAGCCCAAAGTATTGATGCTCCGGATATTGCCTATCAATGGCAATGGCAGTTAGGACGTTTACTCAAGGCTCAGGGAAATATTCAACAAGCGATCGCAGCTTACACGGAAGCATTCAACACTCTCAAGTTTCTCCGCGGCGACTTGGTCGCTATCAACCCAGAGGTTCAGTTTTCCTTTCGGGAAAGTGTGGAACCCGTCTATCGACAGCTTGTTGATTTGCTCTTGCAACCTGTAGGAACTTCCGAACCCAGTCAGGATAATTTTATAAAAGCCCGTGAAGTTATTGAAGCTCTCCAGTTGGCAGAGCTTGACAATTTCTTGCGAGAAGCCTGCTTACAAGCAACAGTGGAGATTGACAAAGTAGTTGACCAAGAGAATTCAACAGCAATCATCTATCCAATTATTTTGCCAGACCGACTAGAGGTTATCCTCAAAGTATCTCAGCAAAAAGACCTGTACCACTACTCCACTCCTGTAGCCGAAAGCCAAGCGGAAAGCATTTTAAAGGATCTACGGCAACAACTAACAGAACCTGATGCAACTGAAGAAGTTAAAACCTTGTCGCAACAGGTATATAACTGGTTGCTCGAACCTGCTATGACAAATTTAGCCCAAAGTAATGTCAAAAAGTTAGTGTTTGTACTAGATGGTTCCTTGCGGAATATTCCAATGGCGGCTCTCTACGACGGTAAACAGTATCTTGCGGAAAACTACAGCGTCGCCCTAACCCCTGGTTTGCAGATGATAGACCCTAAACCCTTGAAGCAGCGACAATTAAAGGCAATAGTCGCCGGAGTGAGCGAACCACGTTCGGGATTTTCTGCACTACCCAACGTGAAGCGCGAATTAGAGGAAATTCAGTCTGAACTATCCAGTAAGGTACTTCTTAATCAGGAGTTTACCAGCACGGCTCTGCAAGATCGGGTTAACTCGCTGCCTTTCCCTGTGGTTCATCTTGCAACTCACGGCCAGTTCAGCTCTCAGGCTTCAAAGACATTTATTGTCGCTTGGGATAAGCGCATCTATGTCAACGAGTTGAATAACTTACTGCGAACTAGAGACCAAAGCCAGCCCAACAACGCTATTGAACTACTCGTTCTTAGTGCCTGTCAAACAGCTGCTGGGGACAAGCGGGCAGCTTTAGGAATCGCTGGAGTAGCGGTGCGGGCGGGAGCGCGTAGTACCCTAGCTTCTCTGTGGAACGTGGATGATGAGTCTACCGCTCTCCTGATGAGCCAGTTTTACCGAGAGTTAACTGATAATCAAGCACTACCTAAAGCTGAAGCACTGCGTCGCGCTCAGCTGGCTCTTTTAAAGAATCCTCAATTCCAACGTCCGATGTTTTGGGCACCCTACATTTTATTAGGTAATTGGCTTTAAGAATTAAAAAATGAAGATATATCTTCATTTTTTAATTCTTAATTGTTAGTAGGGGTGCAGCATTCTACTATTGGCTCTTTTGCAATATTATCCAAGCCAACGCTTTGCAACAGGGCAGCCCAATCAAGAGCTTTCGGATCGCTACGGCGAAGCTGGGAGGCAACAGTCAACGCCTCGTACCAAAAACCGTTGGTGGCATAAAGGGCTACGCGATCGCGTGGTGTCGCTTTCTCTAACTGACTCTCCAGGGCAGGGTTCAGTGAGTTTCTTTGAATCCACCCCTCAACAAAAACAGGTGGTTGTTCTTGTTGTGGCTTACAGTAAATCTTGAAATACCAACGATACCGCTCACCAACCTTTAACGAGGGAGCTGTGGATGGAAGGGGGAGGCTAACAACCCCCGGCGTCTTAGGTAGCGTGATATCGGTCTGGTAGGCTAACTTACCATCTTTATCCCGCAGCGTAAATGTTCCACTAAATGGGGGCTGATAAGGCACATAAAACCAGAAAGTGGGATGCTCGGCGGTCGTCGCTCCCCAGACCAATTCCGCATTCAGAGGCTGATAATCCGGGTAAACCGGAACCAAGGCAGTAAGCTTTTTCTCAGACATAGAGGGCTGTCCGTTCATCTCCTCACAGACACGGCGGGTTCCTGCTTCAGAGCGACGACCAGGTTCCCCGATGTCAGCGGGTGGAGGCGGTGCGGCAAATATCAATGCTTCATTTGATTGTCCGCTGGGGTTTAAGTCCGGGCGTTGCACAAGTAATACCGGGTCAACAGGCTGTGCCTGTAATCGTGTGCAGGCAAGGAGCGCCCAACTAATAGCAAAGGTAAGTTTAATCGTTTGAACAGGCAATTTCATTTGGGCGATCGCTCAAAGTTATCGGTGTATGCTACTGTCGCTGTGGTTCTGGAAGTCGCGTAGACTACTACACTACCGCCAGTAACTACCAAAGCCAAAACTGATGGGACGAGGGGTATCCAAATGCCTTGGGTGAACAGACCAAAGCAAACAACGTATAAAACCGAGAGTGCAGCTCCAGCCGCCAGTCCCAGGTGTAGTCGTGACTGACAGTGCCAGACAAGGATACCTCCCACAAAAGACCAGCTCCAGACCCAAAGAATTTCGCCCCAAACAGGCCAAACCCGTAATAGGGGTCGCCCATCTTTGACCGCACTCAAAATTTGACTCACCATCTGCGCTTGCACAATCACTCCTGGCATTTCTTGGTAGAACCCCTGATTACCACCGCTGTACGGGGTGGGAATATAATCATGAGCGCTTTCGGCAGTGACACCGATCAGGACAATTCGACCCTTGACTCGATCGGGTTTGACCCGATCGTTAAGAACTTCTGCAAGCGTGACGGTTGGGGCCACCTCTAGAGGGGTGCGGTGGTAGGAGCGGTAATTGAGAAGTATTTGATAGCCCCACGCATCCACTTTTTGATAACCGCCAGTATGAGCTTGCAAGCGATTAAAGACGACGTTGCCCACTTGCAAATCGCCTTGAGGAGTGTACTTGGCAGAAATCCCGTCCGCCTCTAGATAATGGAATGCTAGCTGGGCGCTGAGGGCGTAGGGCGCAGTACAAGGGGATGCGGGGCCTGGTTTCATCGCTAATAAATGGCGACGCAGAACGCCGTCTGGGTCTTTGACAACATCACTAAAGCCTTGGCGTTCTGCCGGGACATTAGGAGGGGGCGAAATCCCAGGATGGTTGGCTTCTTGGTCGCGGACTTTGCAAATTGCGAACAAGTTCTCCTGAGTTTGCATACGAGCGGCTAAATCTGCCTGTTTGGGGTCTACAGGATAATCGCGGTAGATATCTAAACCAATAGTTTGCGCTTTGAGTGTCTTGAGTTTCTCCAAGAGTTGAACCAGGGCAAGATCCGATAAAGACCCTTTTCTCTGCTTCTGCTCTTTTAGCTGAAAATCATTTTCGGTGATAGTGACGATGAGGAGGCGCGGATCTTGCCCTTCATCTGGACGCGATCGCATTAACTGGTCGAAAGCTGTAAGCTCCCATGCTTGCAGCATCCCTAGATGGCGCACCCCCATAATCGCAGATGTTGCCACCACACCCAAAAGAAGCACTGTTTGCAGACGATGCCATTTGGGCAACAAAGAGCGATAGCGCTTTCTCCCATCCTCCTTTTCTGGCCAAGTCATAGGTTCTGCGGCAGGATTGGTGCAGATTACTGGCAACCAAGCCGCGCAGGGATATTGCCCCTCTAGTCTTTCCAGCCTTTCTCGTGCTTCTCGAACCGCAGCATATAAAGGCTGTCCACCCGAAAAAGCTGTTAGAAAATACCTTAAAAATTCTTGAGCTACCACGTCCGGCACTGGTTCTCGCATCACAATCACTTGTGGAATATGCAAATCCTCCAGCTGTTGCGCCAAGCCCAAGCCATCACAAGAGTTGAAAATCGCTAAGCGTAAACCACGTTCAATCGCTTTTTTTAGGGCATTCCTTAATTTGTCCAGCGTAATCGCGTCTGTTTGATTCAGCTGAAGCAGCCCTTTTTCTTTGCTAGAACTATGTCCGGCAAAAAAGAGGATGTCCCAACCTTGTTTCCAAAGCTGGTCATTTAACTTGTCTTGTTGCGGCTCTACTAGAAATTCCGTTGATGCCTTATCTGATAATTGTTCTAGAAAAACCCGGTCTTTTCCGATATCGATTCCTTGGCTATTACCAAGAATTGCTAAAATCCTTACTTTAGAGCCGGGAGTTTGTACGTTAGATTTTTTCGGTCGTTGATACTCCGGGGCGCTCAAGGCAACTTCAGCTTTAGGGTAATCTTCAAAGAATTTCCATAGATGCCAAGGAAGCCGCCGCAGAAGGTTATCGTTAGTTTCAATAATGAAGCGAATTTCTTCGCTTCGGTCCAACTGCGTTCGTAACTGCTGGTTAATGTTGCCAAACGGTTCCGAGTTGAGCCAAGCATTGATGCTGTTTGACAACCGCTGGCACAAATCGCTAAATTCAACTTCAGAAACATTAGTCACATCGGCTTCTTGGATTTTGATACGAGGACACCAATCCAGACGTTGATACAGAGCCTTATAAAGCAACTGCCAATGTCTGTAAAGTTCGGGAATCTCTGGCGCTGCTGGTAAACGTCCTGTGAACTTCATCGGGTTAAGATTGCTTTGTTCCCAAAGCTGGGCTGTAACAGCTCCAAAGCCGTTCCCCAAATCACCCTTGCCCAAGCTCAAAACAACTAACTTATTCATTGGTGTCTGACAAAAGAGCGGTCAGATTACAAAAGCCTCTTTCATACTGACATCACCGAAAGCCACTTGTAGCTTAAAGCTTTCTCCCGCTCCGCCTTGAAATCGTTTCAGTTGAATGTAGTTATCTTGGAAACGAGATTGTACTTCCTGAAGAGTTTCTCCTGATTCAGAGAGCAAACCTAGTCTGAGGTTGGGTGGCAGATAAGTTTCTCCTCCGACTGGATGCACCTGCACTAAAACCCCCACGTTCTGTTCGTCCTCCGGTGCTAGAGCTACCAGCAGCGCTACGGATTGACTCCCTAGTCTTAGCCCCAAGTCAATCAGCTTCGCCCGCTTCACGCTAGTTTCACTCGCACTGGATGCACTTCTCAGGCTAAAGCCTAAATTCTGTTCGTCTGTGCCTAAAAGTGTTGATATAGACTGCCAACCCGTCTCAAATATATTCTGGAACCATTGGCTTAGGTTAACTGGTTGAGAGTCAGAACCAACAATTGAAGCGAGTTTTTTCTCTGCTTCTAAGGATTGCCCGATCTGATGAATGTGTAAGAGCAAATCTTCGAGCGATCGCAAACAGCCCACAGGTAACTCACCGCTTTCTGGAACCGTTGGGGTAAATCCTAGTAGCGTTGCTTCTCTCAACGATTTGTCA